>JAKLHU010000083.1 GCA_022709995.1 Verrucomicrobiota bacterium
GGCTGGGGCTGGGTCTGGGTATAGTCACAGGGCGTGGTTCACGGTTTCAGGTCGAAGGCCATGGCGACGTCGCCATGGCGGAGATAGAGGGCGCCGTTGGCGATGACCGGGTGGCACCAGTGCTGCTGCTGGCCGTCGCGAATGGGAAAATGGGCGACTTCGGCGAAAGCACGGGGATCGGGTTTGACGAGAATCACATTGCCGCGTTCGGCGTCATACACATAAATCATGTCGTCCGCCGCGACCACCTGGCCCAGGCCGACGCCATCGACGCGTTCCGACGTCATGGTCTTGCCGGTTTTGGCATTGATGCAGGTCCATTTGCGGGACGTATGCGAGGTGCCGAAGATGAAATCCTCGAGCCAGACGAAGCCATGGTGCTGCGAGCACAGGTCCTGGTTGGTCCAGAGCACTTCGACCTTGCTGGCGTCGGCGTTGAGCTGGAACATCATCGAGCCGTGGTTGTAGCCGTTCGACAGCAACAGCTTGCCGTCACGGTGGACCAGGGCATTGACAAGGATGTCATAGCGCTTGATCGTGCGGCCGGCATCGAGGATTTTGGCGAAGTTGATGGACCAGACCAGGTTGCCATTGGCGGGATTGACGCCGAAGACATAATTGGTGGTGGCGCCGACGATCTGGCGGACGTCGTTGTGCCGGATGGCGGTCGGGGTGACGTAGCTGGCCTTGTCGTTGAGCGATTTTGTTTTCCAGAGGGTGCGGCCGTTTTTGCGGTCCAGTGCGACCAGGGTGGTCTGCGGGCCGCCGGGGGTGAAATACACGGCCTGGTCATCGACCAGCGGCGATTCCGCCGTGCCCCAGCCGCCGCTGGCGCCGCCGAAGGTTTTTTTGGCATCGACCTTCCAGAGCAGGGCCCCGGTTTCGGCGTTGAGTTTGGCGACTTCGCCGCTGCCGGAAATCGCAAAGACTTCGCCGTCGCTGACGGACGGGGTGGAGCGGGCGGCGGGATAATCGCGCGACCACGGGCTGCCATAGGCAGTCTGCCAGACGATTTGGCCCTTGGCGGCGTCCAGGCAAGTCATGAATTCAACTTTGCGGTCGCCTTCGTCTTTGATGCCGGTGAAGTATATTTTGCCGTTGGCGGTGACGGGGGAGGAGTAGCCGGCGCCGACGCCGCCCGTTTTCCAGAGCCTGGGCGGGCCGTTGTCCGGCCACGTTTTGCGGAGGCCGGTTTCCTTGTAGACGCCACGGTGGCCGTTTCCTCGCCACTGGCTGACGTCTTCCGCGGCGGCGGGGTTGGTGAGGGCGAGACCCAGTCCCAGACCCAGGCCCAGCGTGAGGAGGCGAAGGGTGTTGGCGGGCGCGGTCGGCGAGGCGGATACCGTCGTGTTTGGGAAGGTGTTCGTCATGGTCGGCGTCCTTGGTGATGGGTCGTGTGGGCAGGTTGGAATGAAGAAGTGAAGGAAGGTTTAACCGGCGGGCGTCGTTGCCTGCCACGAATATATCTGTCGCTAATATATAAGCGTAACACAAGGGCTGCCGTAGTCATTCGTGCAAATCACACCGGAAAGTTTGCTTTTTAGGGGCGATGTTTTACCTTAAGACAGACATTGGATGAATTAAGTTGCCGGGAATCGGCGGCGCCGTTTGCCATGTCACGCCTTTGACGGTTGTGAATAGGCAATGGTAGGCCTATTGTTTTTGGGGACGGTCATGGCAAAGAACGTAATAGACGTCGTGTGGAGTTTTTTCATGGTCAGAAGTCTGGTCGTCATGTGTTGTGTGTTGGCCAGTCCCTGGTTGAGCGCCGGGCGGTTGGTGTTATCGGAAGCCTGGGAGGACCACGCGATTGTCACGCGACCGGCGTTGCCGATCGTGGGCGGGAAGGCGGAAATCGAGGTCAGCGTGCGATGCGGGGCCGATGCCACGGGGGAGTTGGCGGTGACGTTGTCGATGGACGGCGAGGTCATCGGCGAGGAACGCGTGCAAGCCGAGCCGGAGGCGGTCCGGGCGGTGGTTTTCACGTACCAGCCCGCCACGACCGGCTGGAAGACGGCGCAGGCCGTCGCCAGGCAGGGCGACGACCGGGTCGCCGTCAGCCGTCAGATTCCCGTCGTGGCGCACCGGCTTTATTTTCCCTGGTTCGGTTTTGCGGACCAGTCGCGGCAGACCTATGTGCTGGAGCGCTGCCGTTTTGCCAATCTTGTCCTCAGCCGCGACGAGGGCGCTTACTGGCGCCGGCGTGGCGTCATGCCCATGCGCTGGCGGGCCGGGCGCTGGCAGCCGAAAACGCCGGGCGACACCTATGGGGCGTATCTCGCGGATGGCCTGCGGGAGGCGCTGGCCGACGGCGTGATGATTGACGAAATCGGCGGCTATGACAA
Organism: Verrucomicrobiota bacterium; assembly: GCA_022709995.1. Classification (GTDB taxonomy): domain Bacteria; phylum Verrucomicrobiota; class Lentisphaeria; order Oligosphaerales; family Oligosphaeraceae; genus JAAZKI01. The sequence continues at coordinate 2,346 of JAKLHU010000083.1, forward strand.
CGACGTCTTGCGCGATGCGCCGGCGGTCAGAGGTCTGCGGGAGTTCTGCCAGCAGGACCGTGACTTCTTCCTGGCGCTGTGGGTTCCCGGCGTGCCCAAGGAGAGCCTGGTCAACCTCGGCCGGAACACGTATCGCAAAAAGGGCATTGACTTGCTCATGTTCGAAGTCTACAACAACTATCTGGCGACGGAATTGGGCGCCTATGATCCGGCGGCTTCCCTGAAGCAGCGCATTGAGGTCGCCCGCAGTCAGGATGTGCTGTATCATTCCGTCATCACGGTTGGCATCAAGGGGCAGGAAAAAGTCTACCACCTCTCCAACGAGGAACTGGAAGACCAGGTCCGGCTGATTCGTCGTCTGGCGCCGGAAATGCCCGGCTTGGGCGTCTATGCCGTTGCCCAGGAAGGCCGGGCCGCCGATTTGTCAGCGTTCGCGGACCAGTTGTGCGGCAAGTATTTCGTCGGGCCGGTGCTGACCGTCTATGACAGCCAGGTGCGGATTTCGGACCCGACTCCGGCCAAGGGCGGCGAGGTGTCGCTGGCCGCGAAGGTGTACAACATCGGCGGCATGGATTCCGGGCCGGTGGAGGTCGTGTTTTACGACGGCGATCCGGCCGGTCGCGGTCGGAAGGTCGGCTCGGTCAAGCTGGAGTCCATTCCGGCCCGGCGCGACGGCGGCCATCCGTCCGGCGTCGTCGCCGAGACGACCTGGAAAGCCCGGTCGCGCGGCGCCCACGCGATGTTTGTCGAAGTCGTTCCGCTGGCTGACGGCGATGTCCTGCTGGACGGCTTGGCGAGCAGGCGGTTGCTGGTGCGATGAGGCCACGCGGGGGCTTTGGACACGTTGTTCCGCGAAGAGGGTTGCTAATCAGGGGCAGGGGATGAAGATCGTCGCCGTCGATGTTGGGACGAGCCGGATCAAGGCCGCCGTGTTCACGGATTCCGGGGTCATGGCGGCCCTGGCCGACCGCCGCCTGACCCGCCTGGCCAGCCCGACGACACAGTCAGCTCTTGAATGGGCGGCTACGACGGAAGAACTGCTGCGCGGTCTGGCCGGCGAGCATGCGCCGGACGCCGTGGTTTTGACCGGCAACATGCACGCCCTTCTGGCCGTCGACGCCGCCGGCGAGCCCTTGGCGCCGGCGGTGCTGTGGAACGACACCAGTGCGCAAGCCGAGGCCGCGGAGTTGAACCGCCGGGGCGGCGCGGAGCTGCTGCGGCGATTTGGCAACACGGCCATACCGGTGTTCACGTTTCCCAAGATGATGCACTTTCGGCGGGCGCATCCAGACGCCTATGCCCGCACCAAAGCCTTTCTGCAAAGCAAGGACTTCATTGCGCTTCGCCTCACCGGGAAATGGGTCACCGACCCGGTCGACGCTTCCGGCGTCCTGGGCATGGACCTCGACTCCCAAACCTGGGATCGCGATTTTTTCGCCGACTTTGGTCTTGATGTATCCAGGATGCCGGAAATCCGGCCGTCGACGGCGATGGTCGGCACGGTCACGGCAATGGCCGCCCGGCGCACGGGTCTGCGCGCCGGGATTCCGGTGGTCATCGGCGCCGGCGACCTGGCGACGGCGGCGGTCGGTTCCGGAGTTGATGAGGCGACCATGTCCTTGACCCTGGGGACGGCCGGGCAGCTCCTGGCCGCGGTCATGCCAGAGCTCCGGCACCCAGTAATAGTCGATCGAATGAGCGAGTTTTTCCGAGGCGTCGGTCTGGACGTTTTCCGCGCCGACGACCCAGGTCAGTTCGCTGCGGATCATCTCGTAGGCATACGATGTTCTGGCTGGCAGCATGGAGAGACTCCTTGGCAGGATGCGTTTTTGAGGTTGACGGAAAAGAGCTGGCCGGTTGGCGCCGGCGCTGCCCGGCGGCCCGGGCGGCCCCGGCCCCGCCTTGCGGGCGGGCGCAGGTCATGCCCGCGGGGAGGCTGGTTGCGCCTGAAAGGCTTCCCGGACGGCGTGGTAGGCCAGTTTTGGGCGGCGGTATTCATCGACCAGTCCGGCGCAGTTGAAGCCGCGCGGCTTGCAGCGGACGCCGGGGGCGGCGTTGACATAGGAGCGGGTGTCGCTGAATTGCCAGAGCGACAGTCCGGCGAAGCGCGGGTTGGCGAAGATGCATCGGCAGGCTTCGCGCATGTAGTCGGCCTGGTGCTCTTCGGACCATTGCGCCATGGCCAGGTCATGGCAGCCATAGAGGGCGCAACACCCTATTTCGGACATGATGGCCGGCTTGCCGGCCGCGGGGCGCGTGTTGGCCAGGCGGGCGATGCGTTCGACCTCCGGCGCGATCAGCGGGGACGACTCGTCGGTCCAGGAACCGTCCATTCTGATCCAGCCGGGGTAGGTGTTGAAGGCGACGACATCGACCAGGTCCAGGCAGAGATCGACGGGCTGGCCGTCCGGCGTGAAGTTGGTTTTGCTGCAGGCGTAGGTGACGAGGAAGCGCGGGTTTTCGGCGCGGATGGTCTCGGCCAGCTTTTGGTGGAGGATTCGGCCGCCCGGTGTGTGCGAGCAGCATTCGTTGAGGAATCCCCACAGGATGACGGAGGGGTGGTTGACGCTGTTTTGGACCATGTGCTTGGTCTGTTCGACCTGGCATTGGCAGAAGTGTTCGTTCAGGGCGTCTTTTTCGGGGTTGTTCCAGCCCATGCTTTCCTGCCAGACCAGGAATCCGGTTTCGTCGCACATGTCCAGGAAAGCCTGGTCTTGGGGATAGTGAACGCAGCGGATGAAGTTGGCGCCGAGGTTTTTCAGCAGGAGCAGGTCGCCGGCGACCAGGTGTTCGTTTTGCGCCGGGCCGAATTGGGGGTGCGCTTCATGGCGGCAGACGCCTTGGAGGAAGACCGGTTTGCCATTGAGGAGGATGTTTTCGCCGCGGGTTTCGATTGTGCGCAGGCCAAAGCGTTCGATGATGGCGTCGCCGGGGATGGCGAGCTGGAGGGTATGGAGGCGGGGCTGGTCCGGCGACCAGAGGCGCGGGTTGGGCACTTGGAGCGCGAAGACGGCTTCGCCATCGACCAACTGCGTCTCCAGGGCGGGGAGGGCGGCGCCCCCGTCAAAGGACGGCGTCACCGCCAGCCGGCCGGGGAGCTGGCCGCCGAGGCGGAGGCGGACCTGGATGGCGCCGGTGTCGCGGTCCAGCGTGGTGATCTGGGCGCGTTCAATGAACGTCGCGGGCAGTTCTTCCAGGTTGAGCGAGCGGAAGATGCCGCCATAGCCGTAGAAGTCGAAGTAGGGCGAGAAGATGGCCGAGGCCTGGGGGAGGAAGCGGTTGTCGACGGCGATGACCAGGTCGTGAACCGGGCCCGAAGCGGCTGGCGTGAAATCGATGGCGAAGGTGGAGAACGCCAGTTCCGTGGCGCCGATTTCCCGTCCGTCGCAGAAGAAGCGGGCGGCCAGCCCGAGGCCGCCGACCCGGAGCCGAAGCCGACCCGAGGAAGGGAAGACGATCTGCTTGCGGTAGACGCCGACGCCGCGTTTGCCATAGCGTTTGATGTCCGTGTCAAAGACGCCGGGGACGGCTTGGAAATCGTTGAAGTTGAGGTTGGAGAAGTCCAAGTCGGCCAGCGGCGTGGAAGAGTCGTCAAGCCAGGCAAAGTCCCAGCGGCCGTCGAGGCATTGGTTTCGGCGTTGGGGATAGAGGGGGAAGGCGTGCATGGTTGGGCTCCGTCAACGAGGGTTAGGATGGGGTGCGGAGAAGCTCGCCTGGGCCGTGGCGGCGGGCCGGCGGCCTGGGCGCGGGCCGTGGCGGCGGGCCGGCGGTCTGGGTGAGTGTTCGTCTGGTGGTGTTGTCCGTTCCGAGGGCGGATGGTTCGGGGGAGGTTGTCAGCGGCGGGCGGGTCTGATGGCGTAGAAGTGGTAGACCAGCATGTCTTCCGGGATGTCCAGGCCGTGGCTGCCGCGGCCGGTGGTGGTTTCGTGCTGGCCGTGGTCAGGCGCGAAGACAATGAGGTGATTGCGGTCGGCCCAGACCTCGTCGGCCAAGGCGGCCAGTTTCTGGAAGCTGTCGAGATCGGCGTTGAACGCGGCGATGGCGTCCGCCGAGAACGGCCCGCCGGCATGGCCGGCGTGATCGTAGTCATAGGCGTAGCTGAGCAGGAAGTCGTATTCCGGCTGGCGCAGCAGATGCTCGCTGAAGGCGAGGGTGTCGGCATCGTTGGTCGTTGACACGTAGGTCACCGGGCGTTTTCGGAAAATGGTGTCGATGCTGCAGCCGTTGACGGCGGCAATGGCGGTTTTCCGGCCTGCTTCCGGGAAGACGTTGAAGATCGTCTCGCAGGTCAGCACCGGCTTGGCGTATTCGCGAATGCCGTGGACTTCCGGCAGGGCGCCGGAGAACATGGACCCGAAGCAGACGGGCGTGACGCTCGGCATCACCACCCGGATGGGAATCCGCCAGGGCGCAATCGCCTCGACCGCTGACAACTGTTCGGGAAATTTCTCCCAGAGATGGATGCCGACCGCGTCCGGGGCGAAGAGCAGGACTTTTTCAATTTTGCCGCCGTGCAGTTGTTCGCGGGCGGCTTCGATAATGGCGGTGATTGGCTCGTCGCCGCATTGGGCTGGCCGCCGGACTCCGCAGAGGTCGCAGACAGTCGGGGTGAGCGAGGTGACGCAACGGAAGGACGGGTCGGGTTCCGGATAGCGCATGGTGGTGTTCTTTCTGCGTTAGGGTTGTAGCCCGGCATAGACCGGCGCCAGGGCGTCGTGTATCTGCCGGTAGCGCTCGAATTGCCGTTGATAGAAGGCGGCCATGTCCTGGTCGGGAGTCAGGCGCCGGGCCAGGCGGAGCGAGGCGCTGATGGCCGCCGTCGCATCCGGGAAGATGCCGACGCCGACGCCGGCGAGGAGGGCGCTGCCGAAGGACGCGTCGCCGGCCGCCGGCACGGAGCAGGGCGCCTGGAACAGGTCGCAGAGGATGCGGCTCCACAGATGGCTTTTGGCGCCCCCGCCGATGAGGATGTACTCGCTGACCGGCAGGCGCATTTCGGTGATGGTGCGATGGCAGTCGCGGAGGGAGAAGGCGACGCCCTCGAGCAGGGCGCGGGCGAGATCGCCGCGGCTGGTGCCCATGCTCAAGCCGATGAAGCTGCCCCGCAGGTTGGGGTCCCAGTATGGCGAGCGTTCGCCGCTCAGGTAAGGATGGAAGAAGACGCCATGGGCCCCGGGCGGGGCGTTTTCCGCTTGGCGGTCGATGAGTTCATAGGGGCTCACGCCGAGTTCGGCGGCGGCGCGTTTTTCGTCGGCGCAGACCAGGTCGCGGAACCAGCGTTGGCAGATGGCGGCGGCGTTGGTGGCGGTGACCGTGTACCAGAGTCCGGGGATGACATGTGCGTACGTGAGCGTGGCCGGGTGCGGGTGCGGCTCGGCGGTCATGACGTTGACATTGCCGGCGGTCGCCAGTTTGAGAATGCACTGGCCGGGGCGGATGGCGCCGGCGGCATAGTCTTCGACGGCGGAATCGCTGGTGCCCATGATGACGGGCGTTCCGGCCGGGAGGCCCGTGGCGGCGGCCGCCGC
>JAKLHU010000084.1 GCA_022709995.1 Verrucomicrobiota bacterium
GGACGGGCACGGCCTGGGTGCGGACAACACGGCCATCCGCCTTGACCGGGATGGGCGGAATACGCAACGCGCCGGTGCGGGTGGCGGCGAGGCGGTAGGTGAAGACGGTTTCATTGACCGATGTCTTGGTCATGCGGCCATTGATGATGCTGACACTGGTGCTCTGGTTTCGTCGCGGGCCCAGCGATTCGACTTGGAAGTCCGCCGTTTTCGGAAAGGCCGGCGGCTCCGGCTCGTTGTCGGCGGCGACCGAAATCTGAAAGACAAAAGTTTCTCCCAGATAGACGCTTTGGGATTCGACGGCGATTTTGACTTCCGGCTCGGCCATGGCCGGGGCCAGGCGCAGCAGAAAGGCAAGGGCTGTCAACAACGGCAGCAGGGCACAGCGAGAATGGCGGCAGGAGTGGAGCATGGCAAGAACGTATAATGAACGCAGCCGGAGAGGACGGATTTTATGGTATTTAGAGTGCAAACGCCTGAAAATGTTGCGGGAGGCAAGGAAAAATATCATCCGACGGCGGGAAAATCATCATCACAGGCTGGGAAAAAAGGCATTCCGGCACTATTTTTTACCTCGGGGGAAGACCATCGAGCGCTTTTGGCGGCCGGACTGTTCAGGAAAGGCGGATTCAATGACAAGACGAGAAGTCAATCTGGCCGGCAGCTTGACCGAAGGCGTCGGGGCCGACAACAGCGCTATACTGCAGAATGCCTTGAATGGCGGCAACTGCCGGATTCTGCTGCCGCCCGGGCGCTTTCTGGTCAGCCGGACGCTCAAGGTCCATTCCGGGACGCGGATAGAAGCCACCGAGCGGACGGTTGTCCGGCGCGCCGACAACACGGCGCGGCAGGCGGAGGACTGGCTTTTGACCAATGCCGACCTGGAGCGCGGCAACCACGACATTGACATTCAAGGCGGCGTCTGGGACGCCAACAACGGCGCCAATCCACGCGGCGCCGACTGCCATGACCTCGCCAGTTATGGCGGCACGGCTTTGAATTTCATCCGGGTTTCCGGGTTGAGGCTGCGTCATTTCACGGTTGCCAATGCCGATTCGTTCTACATCCGGCTGTGTCGGGTGGAGGACTTCGACCTGCACGCCATCCGGCTGTTCAGCACGCTTCCCAAGATCAACCAGGACGGCGTCCATCTCAACGGTCATTGCCGCCGGGGCGTCATCAGCGACCTGCGGGCGACCGCGCCGATGACTCCGGGCGACGACATGGTGGCCTTGAATGCCGACGACGGCTGGGACCGGCATTTGAACTACCGGATGGAGCCCGGCCCGATTGAAGACATCGCCATCACGGACCTGCAGGCGGAAAGCGCCTATACCTTCATACGTCTGTTGAGCCAGACCCAGCCGATCCGACGCATCCGGATTGCCGGAATGCACGGCGGCGTGCGCTGCGATCTGCTCAATGTCGGTCGCTGGCGCTTCCCGCCGGGACGCGGAGAGATTTCCGACGTGTCCATCTCCGACATCGACATCCACAAAATGCCGGCGGCCGTCACGGATCCGGCGGTCAATCCCTTGCCGTTGTGCCTCTTCGAATTGAATGTCGACCGGTTGACGGTCGACAATTTCCGCCGGGATGTCCTTGACGACGGCATTGGCGACACGTTCCGGATGGACTGGACGGCGCCCCACCGCATCGTCTTCACGGCGGACGACACCTCGCGCGATTTCTCCTCCTCGCCGGATGGCTGCCACTGTCGCTTGGCCGGAGGGGGGTTCCGACGTCTGGAAATCCGGCGGGCATGATGCCGTCAATGATTGATGTTATGATGTTATGTAGCAAGGCGTGGACGACCGGATCCAATGCCTTTTGCCCAAGGAAGGACGACGATGCCCGAAATGAGTCCAGGACCCGCCCCCGGCGATGACTGTCTTGACACCGCGGCGCTGCGCTCGCTACGACCGCGTCTGCAGCGGCGGGCGGTCATTCGCCAAGCCGTACGCGTTTTTTTCCAGTCACGGGATTTTCTGGAAATCGACACCCCGGTGCGGATAGCGGCTCCGGCGCTGGAGGACTACATTGACGCCGAGCCGTCCGGCTCCTGCTGGCTGCGGACGTCGCCGGAGCTGCACATGAAGCGTCTGCTGGCCGCCGGCTTTGAGCGCGTCTTCCAACTGGGGCCGTGTTTCCGGTTTGGCGAGGAAGGCCGGCGTCATCTGCCGGAATTCCACATGCTGGAATGGTATCGGCTGCAGGCCGATTGGCGGCAGGTGCTCGACGACACCGTCGCCCTGGTGCGCTCCTGCGCCCGGGCCGCGCTGGGCAGTTGCCGATGCCAGTTCCGCGGCGGGGTTGTCGACGTCGGGCTGGCCTGGGAGGAAATGACGGTGGAGGAGGCGTTTCGGCGCTATGCGAACGCCGACTTGGATGCCGCGGTCCGGGACGGCTGCTTTGAGCAGATTCTGGTTGAACGCGTCGAGCCGAACCTCGGCAATGGCCGGCCGACCGTCCTCTGCGAATACCCGTTGGCGTGCAGCGGGTTGAGCCAGCCTTTGCCGGGACGGCCGGACCGGGTCGAACGCTGGGAAGTGTATGCCGCCGGTCTGGAATTGGGCAATGCGTGCAGCGAATTGGTCGACGTCGCCGAACAGCGCCGCCGGTTTGCGACGACGGCGGCTTTGCGGGCGGCGGAACAGCGGGCGGTGTATCCAGTCGACGAGGCGTTCATGGCCGCGCTTGCCGACGGCATCCCGGCCGCGGCTGGCGTGGCCATCGGCTTCGACCGCCTGGTCATGCTGCTGACCGATGCCGCTGACATCCACGAAGTGACGTTCCGCTGACTGATGGATGGTGCCTTTCGTAATGCTCTTGAGTTTAGGACTCGGTTGAACTTTTTGCGACTGCAATCATCCAAAGGAATATTCTTCCCATTGTCCTATTCAACGTCCCATCAGTCTTATATGTCCTATACATCCAATGCTCTTCACTTATGCATAGTACGGGCTGGAAACATGGGATTTATAGGACGGTGAAATAGGACGTATTGGACGTATGGGACGTATGGGACGTATGGGAAGGCACATAGGACAATGGGACGAATAGGCACTGGCGTTATTTCCGTCGCCCAAAACCAAACCGAATCCCTAAACTAAGGAGTACGCGCCAAGAAGGTGCCTCAGGCCTTGATGCGCCCAAGTGTTGACTCCTCAAGTGCTCGGTTATCAATGGTTGACTGTTTACGCAAAGAGTCTCCGAAAAACCGGAGGCATGCCGTCGGTGGCGGATTGGCAGGCTATATTTCTGAACGGAACATGGTGATACGGATGGCGATATGTAAGGAAAGGAAGTGATTATGCACATTGATTTGACGGCGGACGTCGGGTTGTATCGGGGCGTCTCCCAATGCCTGCCGGAACCGGACGGTGTTCTGGAGTTGTCGCGGATGTCAGCGCGGCTGAAGGAGTTGTATAGCGCCAATGACCCGGTCAAGATTCGCGCTAGTTGCGCCACCGGTGTCCGGATGGTGTTCGAAACGGATTCGGCATGGCTGCGGTTGAGCTGGCGAGCGTTGCGCTCGGCTCGCGACGTCCACGCGTGCGATGTGGAGGTGGAGGGCTGCCCGGTGCTGACGGCGTTGCCGGAAGCAATTGGAGACAACTGCCGTATCCAGGTTGAGCTGCCGGGTCGTGGCGTCCGTCGGGTGACCGTGTATCTGCCGCATCTGCGCGAATTGCGGGTGCTGTCCCTGGAGCTGGCTGACCGGGCTGTTTTCCGGACCGTGACCGAAACGCGGCCGCGTCTGCTGCTGCTGGGCGATTCGATTTTGCAGGGCATGACCACGACGTCGCCGGTCAAAGCCTACGCCACGGCCGTGGCTCGTTCGTTCAATCGTGATTATCTCAACCTTGCGGTCGGCGGGGCGGTCATGAATGGCGAAGTTGCCGAAGCCGCCGCCGAATTGCCCTGGGACATGGTCCTGGTGGCCTTCGGCGTCAACGACTGCAACCAGGAAGTCGGTTTGGAAGCCGAGGCCCGCCAGACGGAAAAAACGCTGCGGGCCTTGGCATCGACCGGCCGGCCAGTCGTCCTGTTCACCCCGTTGCCCTGGCCGGGCCGGGGCGGCAAGAACCTCGATGACTATATCGCCTGCCAGAAAAGGGTGGCGGCCAACTTTCCCCGCGTCACCGTCCTGGACGGCTACGACGCGGTCAGCATCGATCAGGAGAATTTCATTGACACGTGCCATCCGAACGACTTGGGCAACCGCCGAATCGCCGAATTTTTGATAAGGGCTTTGCCGCGTTTCTGACCGGCGCGCCTTGCCGGTTCGGACGCGGGGCGATCCCGGGCAGGGCAGACAAAGCGCTGGTATACCTATATATATGTTGTCATGAAGATGCATAGAGTTGGACGTGTGAATGGGCGTCTTGTCCTCTTCTCTCCCGATGGGGCGTCAGAAGATGGTGCGACCATTGACGTGTGCAGACCAGGCGGGACGCCGGGCGCGTTGCCGGAGCGTCCCGGAGCGTCCGAGAATTTGGAAGCCGTCGGCATAAAGCCGCCCAGCCGCCGCCGGAATGTCACTGCCGTTTTCATCCAGAAAGGTAATTGACCATGACCATCACGTCGACCCCATGCGTCCGCCGCCTGCTGCTGTCTGCCGTTCTGTTGATTGCGGCTGTCGTCCGGGCGGCGGCCGAGACTCCGGAACGGGCGGCCGCCGCCGACCTGCCGCCGGAATTCCGCTATCTGGCTCAAGTGGCGCCGGATGCGGCTTTGCAGTGGCGCCTGCTGGCCCGGAACGGCGCGGCGGCGGAGCAGGAAAAGGCGACTCCAACCGTCAATGTGGTCAGCGAGATCTGGCATCTGCCGCTGCAACAAGGGCAGCACGCCCTCAAGGTCGTGTTCAGCCGACCGTACCAGGGGCCGGAAAACGTACTCCATCTCTACATCGACGCCGATTGCAATCCGGCCACGGGCCGCCAGGACGGCACCAAGGGTATCGACAACATGTACACCTATTCGTGCAAGCAACCAGGGCAGTTGACCGAATGGTGGGGGCTCTGGGACAAAAATGGCAACTACAATCAGACCAATTATTTCAGCGTTTGGCAGGAACGCACCCTCTATCTTTACGTAGAGATGGACACGCTCCAGAAGGAGGCCTCGTCGCAGTTTGAGATCAGGGCCTATACCTATAACTGGCAGGAAAAGGACGGCCAATGGAACTCCGTCGCCAGTCAGAGTTTCGGGCCGGTCCAAGTGACTGGCGACCCGGAGCCGGCGGCGGTGGCGCGGCCCGCGGCCGCCTCGCCGCTGATGAATCCGAACCTGCAGAAGACGGACGATCGGGTGGTCGGGTGGCAGTTGCATGGCGCTTCTGGCTATGCGAGCACGGCGACCTTGACGCGCGACGACGGCGAACAGGCCCTTCGGGTGGGGCCTCTGTACTTTCCCGAGGCGCTGCAGCAAGTCGTCAGCCTGGAGCCGGGCCACTACTTGGTGCGGGCCCTGGCCCGGACCAACGTGTTCCAGATTCACCTGATGGCGGACCGCATGCAGATGCCGGTTCCGGTCGGCCCGACCTTGCAATGGGTTGAACTGCCTTTTGTGGTTCTGCGCCGGGAGAGCCAGGCCGCGAGCCGCGTCCAGATCGCCTTCCGTTACCAGTCCCGGCCAGCGACCGGCAATGCCTCGCGCCTGCCCGCCACGCTCTGGGTCAAGGAAGTCGAATTGCGCCGCCTGGGTGACACGGCCCTGCGGGAAGGCTGGTTGGAGACGCTCCCTGTCCATCCCCGGCATCGCCTGGATTTGCTGGAACGTAGTCCATCGCGGAAACGGCCCGGCAAAGTCGTGTTCCAAGACAGCTTCATCGGCACCGAAGTCTGGCTAATGACCCAGGAAGGGCAAGACGACCATTCCTACGTCGGCCATCCGGACTTCAGCGGCAACGGCAAATATGTGCATATCGGCGCCCGCCAGCCCCCGGCCGGTTTGCTGCGAACCGATGGCAGCGAGCGTTATCTGGACAACAAGTGGCTGGGCCTGGTCTGGCCATTCCCCTGGATGGTCAGGCGCCTGCCGGACGGCGCCGACCCGTCCGATTGGATCGTCCAGGCCAGAGGGAATGCCTCGGTGGAACTGGTGAATGTCGTCACCCGGGAGCGGCAGGCGATTGAGTTTCCCGTCCGGCCGGGTTGGAATATTGTGCATTATCCCGGGGGGACCAGCTATGGTCTGCGCGGCCCCCGCATTGGCGGCATCACGCATGACACCCTGGTCTGGCTGTCGGAGGACGGCAAGAGCGTGGCGACGTCGACCGCGGCCGGCCGTCAGTTTCGAAGCCATGCCATTCCGAGCCAGTCGACGGCGCCGGACCAGGACAAGGTGTTTCCCGAGATGAGCTTTGTCGGCGGCAAAAGCGGCGAGAACTGGCGCGATGCGGTTGACCGGCACGGCGTGCGGTATTTCTGCTTCGAGCTCAATCGTGACCAGTTGCCGAACCACGCCACCAACCCCTACCAGATTTTCGCCTTGCCCCTGACCGGGCGGTCCCGGGGGCCGTTGCGGGTGGTGCCGCATCCCGAAGGCCCGGTCACGGAATTTGTGACCTCTCAGACGGGGCCGACGGTGCAGGCCTCGGCCAAATGGTGGGATTACGCGGCCGGCTTCCCCTGGTCCGGCGATGACGCCCGGCTGCTTCTGGAAGACGGGACGGTCGTGCACATGAGCTCACTGGGCATGCACAGCAGCTTCCACACCGGCGGCAGCGCCAGCACCATTTGCCTGAACGGCCTGGACGGGGAGCGCGACCGGTTTGTCGGCACCTATCGTAAGGTCGACCGGGTCAGCTGGCCGCATGAATTCCGCCGCGACCGTGATTTTGCGGTGGTCGGGGGCTATGCCGAACCGGCTTCGCCGATTTTGATGATCGACCTTGAGCATGAGACGATGTGGACGGCGGTCCTGACCAATTTCCATGATTACCTCAAGCGCTACAGCAGCCGTTGGAACCCGAAGGCGTATCACAAGCCGATGTTCCGTCCGGCGCCGACCTTGAGCGCTGATTTCACCAAACTGCTGTATTTCTCCTCCATGCTGACGGGCGATGTGCCGACGCGGAAATGGGGCGATGTGTACGTGGCGGTGGTGCGCTACCCCGAGCCGCCGCAGAACCTGCGCCTCGGCTGGGGGCGGCGCCTGAGCTGGGAATTGCCGGAGCGCCATGCCGAAATCCGCGGCTTCCGTCTTTATCATTCGGCGGAAAGTGGCCGCGGCTATCGCCGGGTCGGCGACGAGGTTCTGACCGGCGCCAGCTGTCGGCTGCCCGCCGGGAAGCCGGGCTTCTACGCCTTGACCAGCGTGGAGCATTCGGGCCTGGAGGGACGTGTCTTCTCCGAGGAGGTGCAGGTCGGCGAGGCCGGGTTGTTCCGCCATTATTACGAAACCGAAACGGGCTTGCTGCGGAAGCCGATGGTCCCGGTGTTCGACCCGGCCGGGGCCAGCGGCGCGTATGCGGCGGCCCTCACCGATCCGGAACACCGGGCGCGCCAGGAACTGGCGGCCGGCGCCAGTGGAAAGCTCGAAGTGCCGGTCACGGTGCCGGAGCGTCATGGCATCCGCCTGTGGTGCCGGGTGCGCGGCATGTCCGAACTCGAGCGCTCGTCGTATACGCACGGATGGCCGCTGGGCGGCGAGGGCGACGACGCGGCCGGGCATTTCACCTTGACCGTAGGCGGGAAACAGCTGGGACGATTCGCCGTGACCGGCCCGGAGGTCAGGTTGGAAAAGTGCATGGAACGGATGAGCCACTTGCTCCCGGCCTTCTCGAAGACGACGGAGGAGTTGAGGCCGAACTCGGTGACGTCGGCGCCCTTGGTGAACTTC
>JAKLHU010000085.1 GCA_022709995.1 Verrucomicrobiota bacterium
CAGGTCCGCCAAAGGGCGTCGGCGTGCTGACGGAATGGAATGACGAGCGCGGCTTCGGCTTTATCACGCCGGAAGACGGCTCGCCAAAAGTCTTCCTGCACATCAAGGCCTTGACCCGAGCGGCCAGACGTCCATCCGCGGGAGAGCTGTTTTTCTACCAGCTGGGGGCGGACGAACGCGGCCGGCCCCGGGCGGAAGACGCCTTTCAGACGGGATTAGGCCAGAAACGCGCCCCGCCGTCGATGTACGGCTTTTGCCGGTGGCTGTCGCGTCGCTGGATCATAGGCCTTGCCGTGCCTTTGCTCGCCGCCGTTTTCTGCGCCCACGTCGTGCCGGCACTGGCCATCGCCTACCTGCTCAACAGCCTGCTGACCATTATGTTCTACAAGACGGACAAATTTCTGGCGCGATACAAATACTGGCGCATTGAAGAAAGGGACCTGCACGTCTGGGGACTGCTGTTCGGATGGCCGGGCGCCCTCCTTGCCCAGAAGCAATATCATCACAAAAGCAGCAAGGTGAAGTTCCAGGTTGTCTTCTGGCTGTGCGTCGTCCTGAACTGCGCCGGAACCGGCTTTGCCCTCAAAGCCGTCGGCATCCAAAACCTCAATGTCATGGCGCGACAATGCCGACACCTCATTCAAGGAAAAAACTGACATGGCCAAAAAACGCCAACCCAAAGCCCGAACCAACAACAACAGAGCAGGCAGTTTTCCCCGTCGGCCCGCCGACCCGAAACAATTGGAAGATGATTTCCGCCACCTGTACGACTCCATCTGGACAGGTCTGATCTCGCAGTCGCCGGGAGACCGGGACAATGTCAGCATGATGCAAGCAGTCCTCGGCGCCAGCCAGGTGGGGTGGAACATCGCCATTCACTGCAAGACGCCATATGACATCGAGATGGTTGTTTCTGAATTGGCGACCCGCTCCAATAGCGATTTTGAAGGCCCGACAATGAGTCTGGTGCTCATTGCCGCCAACTTGAAACTCACCCTGTTTCCCGACGATATCGCCACCATCAAGGACGCGGGCATCACCGTCATCAAAGGAAATCCGCAAGTCTGGGTGGAATTTCTCTGGGAAGCCACCGAGCCGGAGTAACCTGGAGCAGCCCATCGACTTTCCTTAACGGAGACGATTGTGGTCGTCGAAGCCATCGTCAAGGCGATGAAAGGCGCCCCGGCCGCCCAGTGTCCATCGTTCAACCCTACCCACCCCGAGCCCACAACCCCACCGCCCGCGAAAGACCCACCCGATGATCACTGCTCAAGAAATCAAAGACCATGCCAAACGCCTCGGCGCCGACCTGGTCGGCATCGCGCCCATGAGCCGCTTCGAAGGCGCCCCCAAGCAGATGGACGCCCGCTACATTTTCCCGAACGCCAAGTCGATGATCGTCCTGGGCTTCCGCATTGCCCGCGGCACCCTGCGCGGCATCGAGGAAGGCACGCTGTTCAGCAACTACTCGTCCATGGGCTACGCGGCCATCAACCAAATTTACGGCCCGATGGTCCTGTGGAACCTCACCCGCATCCTGGAAGACGAAGGGCACGAGACCATCCCCATGCTCAACGCCAACGGCGGCGAAGCCCTCAACCCCGTCACCGGCAAATTCCGCCAGGGCTGGAGCCGCCCCGTCGCCGAGGGCAAGCCCTATCCGGACGTGCTCGTGCATTTCCGCCTCGCCGCCTACATGGCCGGCCTCGGCGAAATCGGCTGGAGCAAAGTCTTCCTCACCCCCGAATTCGGCCCGCGCCAGCGCTTCGCCATCCTCCTCACCGACGCCGACCTCACCCCCGACCCGATCTACGACGGCAAAATCTGCGACCGCTGCAAGCTCTGCGTCAAGAACTGCCACGGCCAGGCCATCAGCATGAACGAGTCCGTGAAAGTCACCGTCGCCGGCCATGAACTGGAGTGGGGCAAACTCGATCCCCTCGCCTGCGAAAAAGGCATCCAGGGCGGCCTCGGCAAAGAACTCAATCCCTTCGAGGGCGACTACCCACGCATGTACGGCTACGGCCGCGCCATCGAAGGCGCCTGCGGCTGTATCCGCGCCTGCATGATGCACCTCGAGGAACGCAAGAAAATCAAAAACCTCTTCCACCACCAATTCCGCTCGAACCCGCAGTGGGAAATCGACCGTCGCAAACCCTACGAACTCACCCAGGACGTGCTCGACTACTACGGCAAAAACGGCATGATTGAAGAAATGGACGTGTACATCAAATACGGCGCCCGCGACAACTACGGCACCGCCAACAAAAAAACGGACAAGCCCAACCCGCTGATCGATTGACCGGGCGACAACCAACACGTCACTCGGCCGACGACGCGGGCGACGATGCCGTCTGGCGCTTCCGCCCGCCGGCGCTTGTCCAAGAAGCGCCTGACTTCCCGCCAAGGGGACTGATTCGCTACTTGCTCTGGAGCTTGAAGAAGGCGATTTCGCCATCGTTGGCGGCAAGAAAGCGCAGGACGCCATCCGGGGAAGTCGTCCATTTTTGCCCGGTCGGGCACGCGACCACCCTGCTTCCGGCAGGGATGCGCACGGTAATTTCCCCGCCGCGTTCGCAGGCGACGGAGAGCATCCCGGCTTCCGCGAAGACGACGACGTTGTCGTTGTCGCTGAAGACTTCCGCGCCGGCCTGGCGGGCGAGGTTGCGGAAGAACCGCGGCGAGAACGCCCCGGGGGCGCCATTGGCGATTTCCACGCGCCCGGATTCGAATTTCCGCAGGATCATGCCGGCGGCCCGGCTGCCGTCATAGGTGGCGAGCACCTCGTCGCCGGGCCGGCACGTGATGTGCGCGGGGCTCTCGTAGGCCATCCGGAAGGTCCCGCCATACGTGAAGCCGCTATAGCTTTCGCCGAGGATCTTGCCTTCCAAGCCGCTGGTCAAAGCATGCGCCCCGGCCCGGAGCGGGGCGGCCGCGCCGCCCGGCTCGTACGTGAAGTCATATCCCGCGACCGCGGCGGTCGTTCCCACTTGGAAGGGCCGGTAGTAGCCCCAGACGATGACGCTCCCCGACTCGTCCGCCCGCCGGCGCACGAGCGCGAACTCGTCTTCCGTGAAGTCGGGCAAAAGCGGGAACCAGAGGATTTTCGGCAATTGCAAGGCCGGGTTCAAGGCGTCTTTGGCCACATAGCACTGGCGTCGGCCAGGCCGCTGTGCTCGGCCAAGTCGGCAACGGCATGCTTCGTAATCTGGTCCAGGTGGCTGGCCGAACGGAACGAGCAGCCGGCCAGACGCCGGTAGTCGCAGAAAATCCCCAGGGATGGCGCCAACACCTGGCGGCTGTCCAGACAGGCGAGAATCTCTTGCTGGACCTTGCCGAAGAACCGCGGGTATTTCGGGTTGGAATAATACGCTTCGCCAATGTCGAAGAGATGGAACATGCCGCCTTCGCGCTGGACGCATTCGGCCTGGCTGAAGCGGACGACGTACTCGAACAGCCGCTCGTCAAACAGGTAGTTGCCGATGGGCGCCATGACGTCCGGCACGCGGATGTCCAGTTCGCCGATGTAGAGCTTGTTCCGCAGCAAATAGGAACCCGCCGGAGAAGCGCGCTGGATGTCAATCAGAAAATCGACGTCGGGGGAGTCCAGCAGCCGTTCGACGTCGTAGTTGCCGGTCGTGCCCGGGGGATAATAGCAGCCGGCCAGCAGCCGGCCGCGGGACTTGTCCTTGATGGCCTGGAACATGGCCAGGCGCAGGTCCGTCAGCGCCTGCGAAACGAACAGCACATAGTCCCGGCCGCGCTGGGTGGGCTGCCGGCCGAGGTTGTCATGGCCGCGTTCCGCGTTGCCCGGCACGCCCGGCGCCGCGAAGGCCGCCTGCGGGTCGCCCCAGGCTTCCCGCAAAGCGGCAAGGTCGTCGCGGTATTTCTCGCGCAGATAGGCGCTCCAAGCGCGCTGGGCGGCCGGACTGTGGTCCTCCCCGCGGGTCACGTCACGGTCATACGGGAAGAACTGGCCGTCGGCCCCGCCGACGAGGTGGATGCCGCCGACGATTTTCCCGGCTGGGTCGGTTTCCAAAAACTCCGCGAAGGCGCCGACGGCCCGGGAGACTTCCTGGCGGAATTCCGTGCTGTAGTTGGAGGGCACGGCAAAGCATTCTTCGTTCTCGCGCTGTTTTTTCATCGCCTCGACCGATTCGCCGTAAAAGACCTCTTTGGCCGTGGTGAACCCGTAGCCTTTTTCGCCGTTGGCGTTGGTGAAGACGGCGTCGGGGAAGTCGCGGTCCCAGCCGTCATAAGGTTCGATGCCGAGGGCGACAATCACCCGCGCCCGGGGATTGATGCGGTGCAGCACGCGGAGTTCCTCGGCCACCTTGGCAAAGTCATAGCGGCCCTTTCCCAGCCAGAGATTGCCGACGTTCATCTGGTGAGTCGGGGACGGTTTGTTGAAAAAAGCAAAGAACATGCAGAGGTCGATGCCCGCGTCCCGGAACGCCGCATATCGCGACCAATGGGGGTAGTGCGGGCCACGCCGATAGATGGCCGGCGGCATGACCTTCCCATCCAGCACCAGCTCCACCCGGTTCCCGCGGCGTTCAAGCTGTGGGCGGACCGGCGCCATGGCGGCGAGCGACGCGTCAACCTCGACGCGGTCGTAGGCCCGCGGCTCCGGCGAGGGCTCGGGACGCGACTGCCGGATGATTTTTTCGCTGCGGCAGAAGACATCATCCAGGATGATGGTCTGGGGATTCCCGTAAAAGGAAAGCGTGAGGTAAGCGGGGACGTCAGGCGCCAGGAGGAAGGAAAAGTCAAACCGGTCCGGCGTGCCGGCCGGCTTGCTTTGGGCGTTCGGGCGAAAATGGCGGTTGCCCGACATCAAGCCGACCGGCGCCTGGGAGGAGTGGTTGAGGTAAAACAGAAGCATGGAACCGTATTCGTGAACCGTCGTCTGGAACCGCCCGGACACGCGGACGTGTTCGCCGTCCCGGGCAAACACGGGCCGCCGGGTCGTCATGGTCGCGTCGCCGCCACCGGCAAAAGTGACTTGCAAGCGGTTTCCGGATAGTTCTTCCAACCGCAGGGCGTCGCCGGTGACGTTCCAGCTCCGCGCCCGGGCGGGGATGCGCTCCGAATGGGATTTGGGCGGTTCGCTGTAGGCGAGGCGCAGATTGCCCAGGCTCATGTCCAGAGCCGAGCCGTCGGCAAAGGCGCCGAGGGTGAGAAGCGTCGAATTCAAGGGCGCGCCGGCGAAGTTGACGCTTTGCATTTCCTTGCCGTCCAGGGCGATGGCGAGCTTGCCGTCGCCGCGGCTGATGGCCACTTGATACGTCCGCCCGGCATCAAAACCATAGGTGAATTCGCAGACGACGGGCGTCCCGTCCTCCATATAGCTGACCACGTTGAACAGCTGCTCTTTCCGGCCGGGATAGCGGACCAGCGCCACCGCCAGGACGGTGCGCCGATCGGTGCAGCGGAGTATGGCCCGGATGTCCTTGTCGCCCGGCACCGGCGACAGATCCCAAGGCGTCAGCCGGAAGGACAGTTCCAACGGCTTGGCGCCGTCCACGGCGCAGGGGAACGACAACCGGGCGGAACCGGTGAACCGCAAGGCGCCGTCAACCATCGTGACGGCTTGACGGTCCGACGGCGCCAGCGCAGCGCCATTCAGCAAGGCTTCCAGACCCGTCCCCGAAATTTCCAAAGTGGCGGCGGCGAGGGAAAGTCCCATGGCCAGAAACAAAGAACCGATGGCATGGCGGCAGGCATTGTGTTGCATAGCGTTGGCTTCCTTCGGCAATGGGGGAAGAGTGACTGGACATTACATCCGTCCGCCGCCCGGCAGACGCGCCGCCTTGTTGACGCGCCACTTGGCGGACAAGCCGCGTTATTGACGCGGCTTTTCCTATAATAATTCATCCCTGTTGTTGCCGGAGAGAAGCACTAAATACGATGACTTCAGGCTGGCTTGTCAGAAGCTGGTGCCGACGCGTCCCAGAAAGCGCCCGGTCTCGGTGTCGATCCGGATCACATCGCCCTGCTCCATATATTCGGGGACCTGGACGACGAGGCCGGTCTCGGTCTTGGCGGATTTGCCGCGATTGGTGGCGCTCTGGCCCTTGATGGCCGGGTCGCATTCGGCCAGCTTCTGTTCCACGACGTCGGGCAGGCGCAGACCGACGACGCGATCCTCCAGAATCAGGGCGAAGATGCCCTCCTTGTCTTCCACCAGGTAGTATTTGTCGTCGCCGACGATGTTCTTGTCAATCGGGAACTGCTCGAAGTCCTCGATATCCATGAACACGTAGTTGTCGCCTTCCTTGTAGAGGTATTGGACTTCGCGCTGACGGAAGTCCGGTTCCTGGTAGTTGTCTTCGCCTTTGCCCGTGAGGTCCGTCTTGGTCTGATTGATCAGGTTTCGGCAGCGGACCTTGTAGATCGTCGCCGCGCCCCGGGCCGACGGGGTGTGCTTATCGACTTTTTCGATGATGTGGGGCACATTGTTGATGGAAATGATGCCGCCGCTTTTGAACTGCTTGACTAACATGCCGATTCCTTGCTGGTTGTCCAGGCCCCGAGGCCAGTGCTGCTTTTTTAGTGGCCTATACTATAATGCCTGGGTCAGGCGAGAAAAACGGCCCGGGCGCAGAATGCCGCCCGGGTCCGGAAAAGAAGCAAGGTTTTTTCGCCGGGTCCGGTCAGCGCAGCTCCACGCCGGCGATGGCGCCAATGGCGGCGCGGATCTTCGCCTGCAACGCGTTCGCCTCGTCGTCGGTAATCGTCTTTTCCGCATTCCGGAAGGTGATCGAATACGCCCGGCTGCCGCGATTCTTGCCCAAAATCTTCTCGTCGGCAAAAATGTCGAACAAGCTGATTTTTTCCACAAACGGCAAGTTCAGGGCAGTGATGGTGTCCAGCACCTTCTGGTGGGTCAGTTCGACCGGGGCGACGAAGGAGATGTCGCGCGCGGTGGCGGGGAATTGCGGCAGGGCCGCGTATTTCAGCGGCGGCGGCGTCATGGCCAGAATGTCCCCAAGCTCAATCAAGGCGATGAACAGCGGAGCGCGAAGGCGGATGCCCTTGACCAGTTCCGGGGCGGCTTCGCCAAACGCAACAACGGGCTTGCCCTGGCATTCCCAGACGGCGGCCGCGCCCGGCTTGAAGGCCGGTGCGGTCAACGGCTGCCAGGCCGGAGCCGGCAGGCGCCGCTTGCCCAGCCAGGACTCCAAAATCCCCTTCAGGTCGAAGAAGTCGATGGTTTCCGCCAGTTCGGCGCCGAAGCGCTCGGGATGGCGCTTGCCGGTGACGGCGATGGCGGCCTGCAGCCGCTCGGCGCCGGCGCCGTCCGCCTGGCGGATGAAGACGCGGCCCGTCTCAAAAATGCCCAGGTCGTGCTGGCTGCGGGAGATGTTGTGGTTGACCACCTGCAGCAGGCCTGGCAGCAGGGTCGGGCGCAAATAGGCCGTGTCAAGGCTGATCGGGTTGGAGACTTTGAGAAGGTCCTCCTCGCGCAGGTTCGTCCCGAGCAGGCATTGCGGCAACGACCACATGCTGTAGTTGATGATTTCATCCAGCCCGAGGCCTTGGAATTCGGCGCGGGCCTTTTCCTGGGGGAGGAATTTATCGTCGGCCAGACGTCCGCCGAGCTTGGCGATGGCGGGCGTTTCCGGGATGCGGTCAAGACCGCACATCTGGGCGACTTCTTCGACGAGGTCGTGTTCGGCATGCAGGTCAAAGCGCCAGCCCGGGGTTTTGACGCGCACGGCCTTGTCGTCCTGGGCGAGGATGGCCAGGCCGCGGCGGCGCAGATTCTCGGCCATCTCGATGCCGATGTAACCCCCGCCGATCACGATGGCGCTGCGGGCGCCGCCATCGA
>JAKLHU010000086.1 GCA_022709995.1 Verrucomicrobiota bacterium
CCTGCGCGGCATCCGCAAGCGCGACTACCCGGCGTCGCTGTTCCGGCATCAGCCCTGGTGGCCCTACTACCGCCAGTTCAACGACTACGTCTCCCGCCTGGGCGTTCTCCTCAGCGAAGGCGAAGTCGAGACTGACGTCCTCCTCATCCACGGCATCTCCTCGGCGCACCTGCTGTTTGATCACACCGACGGGGCCAAGACCGCCATCCAGGAAC
This sequence comes from Verrucomicrobiota bacterium, assembly GCA_022709995.1. Taxonomy (GTDB): domain Bacteria; phylum Verrucomicrobiota; class Lentisphaeria; order Oligosphaerales; family Oligosphaeraceae; genus JAAZKI01. The sequence goes on from JAKLHU010000086.1 coordinate 216, forward strand.
TGTTCCAGCCTTTCATCTCCTTGAGCCAGCAGCTGTTCGCCGCCCACATCGACCACCACTACGGCGACGAGACGATCATGGAACAGCATGGCGCCGTCGACGGCGGCACGCTGCGCGTCGGCCGGCAGCGCTACCTCGTCGTCGTTTTGCCGCGTCTGACCAATCTGTCCCGCCGCCAAGTCGAGCTGCTGGCCGAGTTCGCCCGCCAGGGCGGCGCCATCCTGGCCGAGCGCTCGCCCGGCGAGCTACTCCTGGTCGATGGCCAAGAGGCGCCGAACTTGCCGCTGTTGAAGCACCTGACCTGCTGCCCGGATCGGGCCGGGCTGATCGCCGCCGTCGCGCGCCTGGCCCGGCCCTTGCCGGTCGTCGCGCCCGGGACGTCGACCGAACAGGCCGGTGATCCCGCCGCCCAGGTCGCCGCCGTCCACGCCACGACGCGCCGGTTTGCGGACTTGGACGGCCGCCCGGCGCGGTTGCATTATTACGTCAATACCGAGCGCGAGCAGGCCGCCGTCGCCGATATTCTGGTGGCGGCGCCCGGTGTCGAGCGGTTTGACCCCGAAACCGGCGCGCTGGAGCCTGTCCGCGCCGTCACCGAAAATGGGCTCCTCCGTCTCCGGCACCGTTTTGAGCCGGCCGGCGACCTGGCCCTGATTGTCCGCGACGAGGCGGCGCCGCTGTTGCCGCCGGCGCCGGCTGACGCCCCTCCGCCCCGACCGTTGCGCTGGCGGCGGCAGTTCCAAGTCGGCGCCGGCACCGACAATCTCCTGACCCTCGACGTCGCCGACTATGCGATCGACGGCGAAGCCATGCCAGGGCCGGAATACGTTTTGACCATCCAGGAGAAATTGCTCCAGCGGCGGCAGGACGCCGACCTGGAACTGGCGTTCACCTTCCAGGTCGACGACGACTATGACCTGGCCAAGCCGCTCGCCTTGCTGTTGGAACGGCCGGAAAAATACACCGCCGAACTCAATGGCGTCGCCATTGACGTGGTCGCGAAGGGCTTTTACGCCGATCCGGCCTTCCAACGCGTCGACATCAGCCCAGCTGTCCAACCCGGCCTGAATCGGCTCGTTCTCAAAACCGTCTTCCACCAGGACCCGGAGACGTATGACCTCCTCGAGGCCGCCAGAAAATTTGAATCGGAGAAAAACCGCCTGGCGTTCGATTCGGAAATCGAGGCGGTGTACTTGTGCGGGGCGTTTGGCGTGCGGACGCCCGGCGCGTTCACCCCCCTGCCGCGCCGGGCGGTGCGTTATCACGGCCCCTTCGCCCTGGGCGCCCGGCCGGCGGCGGTCGATGCCACCCGGCTGGAACAATCCGGTTTCCCGTTTTTTGCCGGAGCCATCACGCTGCGGCAGGAATTCACCCTGGCCGCCGGCGAACACCAGGCGCCGCGCCGGATGACGTTTGCCGAGCTTGCCGCCCAGGTGGCGGTCGTCCGGGTCAATGGCAGGACCATCGCCACGCTCACCCGGCCGGACTACGTCGCCGTCATTCCCGCCGAGGCGCTCCGGCCAGGAAGCAATCTCCTGGAGATCGACCTGGTGACTTCCCTGCGCAACCTGCTCGGCCCGCACCATCTCGAAGACGGCGAATCGCTGGGCGTCGGACCAGGGTCGTTTTACAAGGCCCCCGGCGTCTATGCCCCCCGCCCGCTGCCCTGGAACGACGGCTATTGCTTTGTCCGCTTCGGCATCGTGCCCGAAGAGTAAGGCCCGGGACGTCCTCCATGCGCGCGACGCGGCCTTGGCGCCGGGCGCCTCCATTCGCAGGCGCCGACCGCCGGGATTTCCGCTTTATCCGGCGATGGCCTTCAGGCCGTCAAACACTTCCTGGAACGTCTGCGGCCGTTCCTCCGGGGACTGCTGAATCATGCGGTCAAGCAGTTCCGCCATGCCGGAGGACATGTTGGTCATCTTCGACAGATTGCTTACCTTCATCTTCGCGACGTGCTTTTTGGCGAGCGACTCCAGCTCGGTGGCGTCATACAGGGTATGGCCGGTCAGGGCGTGGTACATGACCATGCCTAAACTGTAGATGTCGCTGTAGGCGTCTTCCGGGTGGCCCAGCAACCGTTCCGGCGGCATGTAGTACGGCGAACCGGAGATGAATTCGTCGTCCGGATGGCGGGCCGCCGCCAGGGAAATGCACAGGCCGAAGTCAAGCAGGACCGCGTAGCCGCAGGTGTTGATGATCACGTTTTCCGGCTTCATGTCCCGAAACAGATAGCCGCGGCGGAAAATATGCTGCTCGGCCGCCAGCAGGTGCATCGCCATCGGGATGACTTCCTTTTCCGGCATCATGCCCAGGCGCTCAATCCGCTTGTCCAGCCGTTCGCCGTCGATGAATTCCATGACCGTGAAGTACTCGTCATCGGCAAAGCCGCTGTCCAGGCAGGCCGCCAGAAACTGGGAGCCTTTGAAGGCGTAGCTCACCAAAGCTTCATTGAGAATGGCGTGGATGTTCGGCGGGTTCATCCGCTCTTTGCGCGCCAGCACTTTCACCGCCAGAATCCGGTCGGGATACTTCACCGACACTGCTTTGTAGACACTCCCCATGCCGCCGCCGCCGGCCGGCTCGTACAAAAAATAGTCACGGATGCGCTGCGGCATGAAAAAAGGCGTTGAACACTGCGGGCAATTGTTCAGCTGCAGCTGCTTGAACGTCTCCAACGGCGATGATTTGTGACATTTCTGGCAGCGCACGGCGCCTTTCTCCCAAGCTTGGGCCAGCTCGTACGGATTCGGCGGCGGCAGCACTTTCGTGGCAGACGATGATTTGTGGGCTGAACACATGTCCGTGTCTCCGCTGTTGACGTTTCCGACCGGATGCAACGAATCACTTTCCCTGCTGTCTGAAAACATACATCGGCAGTTTCATTTTCGCAAGCGGATCCCAAACGCAACGGCGTCAGTTGGCAAAATTAACGGCGATCCTGACCAATGTCGTGTCCGCAGGGCCCAGGATAGCCGCCAGACTGCACTGTCGACGCGAGTGGACGGGCGGGGCAATTCGACTGCCGGTGGCCGGCATGGCAGCTGTTAGACGACAGTGCGCACCGGCGGTAAGCAGAATGGCATGCGCTGTCGCCCAAACTGATGGCCATGGGATGGGAGAAGCGGTGTCGATTGGAGTCCCAGTAGACACTGTTTATGAAGCCTCGAACGATGGCGCCGAATTACCGTTTTTTTAAAAAAACTTGTGACATGGGTTGACAGCAAAATAATGTTGGGCTATACTCTTACCGTAGCTGTATTGGCGATTTGTGGTATTTTTATTCATTTTTTCGGGAGTTGATGGTTGGAAATTGCACGTGGATAATTGTAACTAATTAGTATTGAGACAGTAATGAATATTTTACCGATAGTTGTGCCCGGGAGAAGTGAAAGAGGAGAAATACCAATGTGGGGAAAATTTAATTCCATGCTTTTGGCCGTCTTGGCGGGAGCAGTGATGTCCTGGGGCAGCGCCCACGCCCAGTCGTTGTCATTTGCCTATGACCTGAAAGTGGTGGGGGCTGAATCCGCCTCGCTGACGTTTGGCCGCATCGCCAACGCCACCGACGCGGCGGACGCGCTGGACTTCCCGGCCCCGCCGGCCGGCGTACCGACCCGTGTTGAGGTCGAAGACCAGACGATTCCAGTCAGCGGCGTCATCAACTACATGTATCTCCAGGGCGGCCAGGGCAGCGCCGACCCGCAAACCAGCAAGATCGTCGGCGATGCCTACTACCGCCTGTCCGAAGATTACAAATCACCGGACGGAAACGCCTCGACGTGGGTGCTGGTGATCGCCGATACCGTGGGCAGCACGGTCGCCCTGTCCTGGACGCCCGCTGCCGCCGGCGCCGCCCCCGCCAACGGTACCTTCACCCTGACCGATGCCAATGGCACGGTCAAAGTCGCCGACCTGCGGTTGACCGCCAGTGCGAACTTGGCGATGGGAACCTATTTCATCACATACCAAATGCCCGCCGCCCCCGCCGCCCCGCCGACCCCCGCGCCCCTCCGCGACGCTATCGCCAAAGCGGCTGGCCTGAGCAAAGACATCACGCTCGATTTCGACCCGGCTTTGTTCAAGGCCGGAAATTTCGTAATCTATTACTACGATGGCACGGCTCCGGTTATTCCCGGCGGCGGTACCCGGGCGGTCGGTGCCACGATCAACGGCAATGTCCTCACCTTCACCATGCCGGATGACATCAGCGGCTTCGACTCGGTCGTCATCAACTACACCCTGACCCGCATCGGCGCCCCGGTCGGCGCCCCCAGCGCCACCGGCGCCGTCGAACTCTCCTCCGAAGACATCATCGCCGTCGATTTGACGGAAGTCGCCGTCGGCGGCGCCGCCGCCGACATCACGGGCGACCCGATCAAGGTGAAAGTCGACTACACCGACGCGGCCAAGACGGCCTACAAACCCATCACGGTTGCGTACGAACTCGCCGGCGTGGCGGATGCCCTGACCGAAGAGCCGAACCGCTATGTCTTCACCGGCCCGGCCTGGAAGGGCGCGGCGGCAGAGTACCCGTGGGCCATCACCTTCGATGTCACCAACCCGGCGCCGCCTCGGGCCGACGTCGTTTTCGCCGTCGCCTTTGCTGAAAATGGCGGTGTCGTCACCCCGACCTATACCGCGGATATTGCTTCCCAGACTGGCCAAATCCTGACCGTCACCCTCCAACCCGCCTTGGCCGCCAAGGGCGGCACCGTCGACTTCGACATCATCGCCCTCGAAGCCGGACAGGAAACGGCGGATGTGTTCACCACCCCGTCCGTCACCTTCCAACTGAAGGGGGATGGCAATTTGGACGTCGATAACAGCGATGATGGAAAAAAAGTCGAATATCCTGATATTGTCTACATCTTCCGTTATCGCTTTCTCAATGGCAAGGCGACGCCCCTTAATCTTCTGCTGGGAACAGCCGATGCGGGGAATGTGCAGAAAGCAACTGAAATCCGCGATCGCATCCTGGACATGGAGGGGCTGTTGGATGTGGATCTGAGTGACAACGGCACCAAGATCGAATATCCAGACATTATCTACATTTTCCGCTACCGCTTCCTGAATGGTTCGACGAATGCGCTGAACCTGCTGCTGGGCACGGCCTCGGCCGGCAACCAGGCGCTGGCAACAGCCATTCAACAGCGCATTGCGGAACTCCTGGATTAAAACATCAAGGTAAAATTATCTCCGGTAACAATAAAGAAAAACGAAAGTCAGAGGTTCACATGATGACGATTAAAAAATGCTTTTTGTACCTTATCACGCCATGGCTTCTGTGCAGCTATGCGCAGGCCGCGGCGACGTTGAGCATCGGCGATTTTACCGGCTCTCCCGGGGCGACCGCCACCGAGGTATTGATCAAATTCCAGAACGATGAAGCGGTTGCCTTGCTGGCTTTCGACCTGAAATACAAGGCTGTTGGAGCGAATGTTTTTCTTGACGGCGCTGTCGACTTCGCGGCCTCAACCGGTTCCGTTTTGGTTAATTCCGGCAGTGTTGCACCCGGAGCAACGGTTAATGTCGTCGTGAAAGACTCTGAAACTCTGACTTTTAATATCAATAATTTTGCCGGCGCGGCCATCAACCCTTCGGCCACCCCGCAGACCCTTTTTACGGTCAAGTTGCTGGTGGGAATTGGCGCTGACAAAGAATCCACCCCGTTGGATCTCCTGGTCGATAGTGTGACGGCAACCAATTTTCAACCGGTTAACACGACCGTGGTTGACGGAACGTTCACGGTGGTGTACAAATTCAACGCCCCGGCCTTGGCCGGCGCGGTGAACGAGGGCGCCGGCCAGATCGTCCTGGCACCGGTGTTTACCGACGAGAACGGCGCCCCGAAAGCCGGCGACATCACCCAGTTGGAGTTTGTCTATCCTGGCCCCGGCGACGAAGACAACTATGGCAAGTTTGCGATTTCCGGCGACCAGAAGTCGATTCTGTACACGGCGCCGACGATGGTCGGCAACATCGCTCCCTTTGACCTCGTGGCCACCTATACGGCCAGCAGCGGCGCCAATGTCGATCAAAACGAAGTCACCGTCACGGTCACGCCGGTCAACGACCAGCCGGCCGTGGCGATCGCTGGGCCGGTGGCCGCCATCAACCAAGGCCAGCCCGTCAGCTTCACGATTACGGTTGCCGACGAGGAAGATGGCGCGTTTGACTTCGTCGTCTATCGGCTGGATGGCGTGCAATGGGTTGTCGTTGAAGGCACCTGGGCCGGCCTGACTTTCACCAGCACGGAAATCCCGGAAAATGATGTGGTCGTGCACCCGAATCTGACGAAAGTCGTCAACCTCAAGGTCGAAGCCATTGACCAGTTTGATGCCCAGGCCACCGAATCCGCCCCGGCGCCGGTGACCATCCATGACGTCGACCAGCCTGTGCCTGCCCCGACGAATGTGGTGATCGTGCCCGACCCGGCCTACGTCACCAGTGTCTTGGATGTGACCTTCACGCCGGCCGTCGACCCCGATCCGGAAGATGCCGTCACCTATACCTATCAATGGACCAATGAGCTGGCGCGTACCGTGCTGACCTCGCCGACCGTCCCGGCCGGCACCGCGAAAAAAGGCGAGACCTGGACCGTCGTGGTCACGGCCAACAGCTTCGGCGATGACAGCGAAGACTCCGCCCCCGCCCAGATCACCATCAGCAACAGCTTGCCGACCGTTGCCAATGGCACTTTGTTTATCCAAAAAGGCGAAGGCCTGCCGAAAACCAAGGACATCGACCTCGGCACTTTGGCCAGCGATCCGGATGGCCAGGCCGACGTCACCGATATGGTGATTGTGACCGCCCCCGCCATGGGAACGCTCACTCTTAAGGCCGGCACGGTCTATACTTACGAAGTGACCGGCGATGACGAGTTCTTCGGGGCGAATGCCGACACCTTCACCTTCAAGGCCAAAGACGCGAGCGGCGCCGAGAGCGACGCTTTCGCGACGGTGGCCGTCACCTACCGCACCAACCCGCCGCCCGTGTTTGTGGCGGAAAGCGCCACCGGCGTCGCCCCGGCCGGCTATGACGAGGTCAATGTCGCCAACGCCAATGCACCGACCGTCGTCAATGTCTCGGTCCAAGTCGGCGACACTGACAACGCCGGCGGCACGGTCCCGGGCGCCGGCGTGGCCCAGGTCGTCTGGAATCTGGAACTGAAAGATGCCCCGCCCATGCGCATTGGCGTCGACTATAACAGCTGGCTGCAGTATGCCGGCGCCCCCGGCATCGCCGGCGAGGCCACCGGAGTTGTTCCCTGCGCCATCAACTTCCCCGGGTTTGACACGATTGCCGGCCCGGACCGTCCGGCCAGCCTGACCTTCGTCCTCAGCGTCGTCGCCACCGACGGCAACGAAGGCGGCGGCTCCGAATCAGAACCGTTCGTCTTCCCGGACATCGTCATCCGTGACGTCGATCGCGCCCCAACGGCGCCGACGGCCCTTGCGTTTGACCCGAATGCCGACCTGTTCACCGGTGACACGGTGAATGCCCTGGCTGCTGGCTTTACGGATCCCGACGGCGACGCCCTGGTCGGGGACCTGCCCCCGGCCTCCCAGGTCATGCCCGACGACGAGGCGAGCCTTTCGAGCTGGCGGCGGATC
>JAKLHU010000087.1 GCA_022709995.1 Verrucomicrobiota bacterium
GGCAGGGACAGGTGGTATTCGTGGTAGTCATAGGTCAAATCCGGGTCGAGGAAGGCCATGGCGGGCAGGAAGACCGGGCTGTAGCGGCGTTCGTATTTTTCCGGCGAGGTCTGTTCCCGCTGGCGGCCGTCGACCGCCCAGGCGGCGGCGAGGACGGTTCCCCGGCCGTAGGTGAATTGCGCGGCCAGGGGGTGTCCGGCGGCGGTGGCGAGGACCTTGCCGGTGGTGGTGTAGTTCAGGATGCGGGCCGGGGGCAGCGCGGCGAACGGGACGCCGGCCACGATGTCGTTGCCGTTTTCCGGCTGCCATTCGGCGAGGATGTGCTGGGCATTGTCGGCGAGGCCGAACTGGTCGGCCAGCGCCTTCGGATGTCCTTCCGGTGCGCACAGCACCAGGCCGCTGCCGGCTTCGACCTGGGCCAGGATCGCGTCCTGGAGATTTTTGGACAGCAGGTTCCAGACGTCGCCGGACACGACGATGGCGTCATAGCGTTTTTTCAGTTGTTTTTGCAGTTCGGCCAGGCAGGAGCTGGGGCTGAGGGTGGTCGCCTGGCCGCTGATGCGCCAGAGGCCGCCGATGAAATTGGTGGTGACGTCGAGTTCGAAGCGCTGGGCCAGTTCGACCATTTCGCGGCAGCCGTTTTTGTCGTAGCAGATGGCGAGCACGGCCGGTTTGCCGGGGGCGTAGGGCCGGGCCCATGACACATGGCTGGTTTCGCAGGCCATGGAGTTGAAGTTCAGGTTGAGTTTCTGGCCTTGTTCGGAGACATCGGGCCGGATGTCGCCGGCCTGGGGCAATTCGAAGATGGCGGAGGCTTTTTGGAAGATGGTGGCGGCCTGCATGGTGAAGACGGCGGCGTCGAAGTGTTTCGCCTCGGCGGTCACCAGCCAGGTTCCTTCGGTCAGGGGCGGCAGGCGGTAGGTGAGGGCGGCGATGGTTTGGTTTTTGCCGACGGTGGCGGAGGCCAGGTCATGCCATGCTTCCGGCTTGCCGTCGGCGTTGAGGCGGGCGGCCTTGACGGTGACGGTGTAGTCATCCGGTTGGAACAGCCGGAGCCGGAGGGTGTTTGCCTCGGGCTGGCGCTGGTATTCCTGCTCCAGTCCCAGGCTGCCGGCCATGATTTGGTTGAGGTGGTCGGGTTTGCCGATGCCGGTGAAGGGGCAGACGGCGAAGGCGCCGCGCAGGTCGTCGCCGGCCGGGATGGGGTAGACTCCGAGTTTGCATTCCACGCTGCCGGCCGTCTCCGAGGAGGCCCAGCAGTAGAATTCCTTGAACAGCTCATAGGGGATGGTGAGGGCGAGGCCGTTGTCGCCGCAGAGGATGCCGAACCAGCCGCTGGTCAGGGCGCGGCTGGTGAATTGCTCGACTCCGGGGTGGCTTTCCACGGCGGCGCGGCCAGGGAAAAGGCGCTGATAGGGGGATGGCGTCTGGACGGCGGAAAAGAGCCAGAGGCCGTAGTTCAGCGGCACGACATTGGCCTGGCCGTTGCTGATCTTGTAGTCGACCTTGAGCACGGAAGAGTCCGCTGTGAGCGTGTAGGTCTTTTCCACGGTGACATTGAGGAAGAGGCCGCTTTTGCCGGTGCTGGCGACGCGGACGGTTTTCCGGTCGGGCTCGTCGTCGACGACGGTCATGTCATACGGCAGGTCGCGGTACATGTCGCGGATGGCGTAGCTGCCGGGCCAGAACCGGTCGGTGAACAGGGTGCCGTAGCCTTGTCCGGGAGCGGTGGTTTTGACGAAGTTGAGGTGGGCGTGTTTGTCATAGGCGTAGTTGACGGTGCCGCCGCAGGCGGCGTCGATCACATAGATGGCGTGGTCGTTTTCGAGGACGGTGTAGCCGTCGCCCTGTTTCAGGCGCAGGCCGGGTGCAGCCGCGGCGGCCAGAAAGTCGTATTTTTGTTCGACGGCAGGTTCCGGGGCTTTGGCCTGGGCGGCGCCGGTGAATTCGATTTCGGTGACGCCGACATAGCTGCCGGCGCCGGTGATGGTCACTTCGGCCTGGCGGATTGGCCGCGGGTCGTCCGCGGGGATGACGGCGGCCATGTAGTGCGGTTCGCCTTCCGGGAGGAGATAGGGCTGGTTCAAGGTGACGACGCCGAGCGGGAAGCGGGCGCCGTCGGCGTTGATGCCGACGACTTTGATGTCCTTGAGGCCGTAGCTGCGTTTCCAGCGGAAGTAGTGGACGGTGACCGCGTTCAAGCTGGTGTCGTGCGGAAAATCAAAGGCTATGGTAAAGGGGACGCCGTGGTTTTCCGTTTTGCGCCAGATGACCTTTTCCGGGCCGTCTTTTTTGCCGTCGGTCAGTTTGCTGAAGTCAGGGTCCGTGGCGCTGGCGTCGCCTTGCAGGGTGGTCATGGCGAAAAAATAGGACTGTGGCTTGACCAGTTCGGCGCCAGTTGCTGTCGTCGTCAAGACGGCGACCAGAGCGGCCAGGAGGGGGTGGACGTGTTGACGCATGGTGGATTCTCCCGGAAAACGGGCGGAACATGGACGAAAGAGCCGTCGGGGGCGGCGGGGGGAGTGGCCGTTCCCGGATAGACCGGCGACGGCGGGGAATTTTTGTCGCTGGCGGGGAACGCGGCGCGGGTGGCGTCGTCCGTTGTTTTTATTCGGACTGGGTCAGGTCCAGCTCTGGTCGGAGGCCGAGTTCCGGGCGCGGCAGCCAGCGGTATTCGTCCGCCGGCAGTTCTTCTGTGAAGGTCTTGAAAAGCTGGTGGTAGCGTTCCCGGAATTTGAGGGAATTTCTGGCGATGTTGACTTTGTATTCCTCTTGGCCGAAGGATGCGGTCGTGATGCCTTCGAAATGATACATGTCGACTTCGGGCGAATAAGCGACGTCGAAGCCGGCGAGGCGTGTTCTGACGCAGAGGTCGAGGTCTTCGTACTGGACGGGGTGGAAGAGTTCGTCGAGCCAGCCGACGGTGTTGCGCAGGTCGGTTTTCATCATCCAGGTGGCGCTGATCAGGGCCCAGGTCGGCCAGAACTGCTGGTAGCGCGGATCCTGCCGGTTGGCGCCGCGGCCGCGGAAGGCGATGCGTCCGAGGCGGCTGATGCTGACGCCGGCGCACTGGATGGGGTGTGGCCGGTAGGGATAGATCATTTTCGGGCCGAGGATGGCCAGATTTGGGCGCTGGTCAAAGGTGGTGATCAGGCGCGCCAGCCAGTCGCTGGTGCAGACGGCCGCGTCGTTGTCCATGAGCACCGTGTATTTGCCGGTGGCTTTTTCCCAGGCTTGGTTGCGGGCGAGGGAGCAGCCGAGGTTTTCGGCGTTGCGCCAGGTGTGGAGGCGGATGCCGGCTTTTTCCAGGCGGGGGGTGAAGTCTCGGATTAGGTCCGGGGTGTCGTCTTCGGACGCATTGTCGACCAGGAAGATTTCCCAGGGCAGTGTTTTGGCCTGGAGGATGCTGGTCAGGGCGTGGCGGGTGAAGTTGACGCCGTTGTGGGCGAGCATGACAAGGGAGACATCGCAGAAGCTCATGATGGTGATGGGCAGGCAGGTTGCCGGGAGCTTGACAGGGCAGCCGGTCAGCTGGAGGAGGGATGGATGCCGTCACGTTCCGGGGCAGGGAGATTTGCCTGACTTGTCTGGGGGTTGGCGGGTGGGGAGCAGGCGGCTGGGGGGCTGGGCGGGCAAAGGGCGCGTTGCCGCCGTGGCCGGACCGGTGGCGCGGTCTGGCCACGGCCAAGGAGGGCTCATTTGGCGATATAACGGCATTTGGGAAAAGCGGAACAGCCGGTGAAGGATTTTCCGCGGGACGAGCGGGCGATGAGGGGGGCGCCGCATTGCGGGCACGTTTCCGCGAGCAGCTTGGGAGGGGGCGGCGGTTCGCCGATGCCAGCGGCTTTGGCGCGTCCGGCATACTCCGCGATTTGCTCCGGATATTTGGAGATGACTTTGGCGAGGGCGGCGACCTGGCGTTCGCTGAGGCTGCCCTTCTGTTTGTACTGGGTGGTCACGGAATGAACGAAGTCCTTGTCGTCAAAGGTCCGGCGGCCGCCAGGCTTGGGCGTCTTCCAGGTTTTGATTTCCGCGGCCATGGCGACCAGGGTGTCGATTTTCCGGCGCTCGGCCTCGGACATGGTCGTGGCCGGGGCGGCGTTGTCGTCGGCCGCCGCAGGTTTGGTGGCGCCCAGGGCCTGGGTCAGGTTCTGGTAGTCGGGGATGGTGGCGGCGTATTTGGAGGCCAGCTTGAGCAGGGCCGCGGTTTGGGCCGGGCTCAAGGCGCCGCCGCCCAGGGCCTGTTTGTGGAGGGAGCGGAAGAATTTGCCATCGTCGAAAATGCGTTTGCCGCGTTTGACCGGTTCATTCCAGGCGACCGTGGTCATGGCTTTCAGCAGATTCAGCTGTTCCGGCGGCGGGGCGGGGGCGGCGGCGGCCTCCTGGCTGGCTTTTTCCTGTTCGATGATGTTTTGGCGGATGGCGTCGCCGAGGCCGATCTTGTCCATGGCGGCAATGATAGCGGGGGCTTTGGCGCCGTACCTGGCCACCAGGTTGAGGAGGGCGGCCCATTGCCGTTCGGTGAGGCTTTTTGCCGCGGCGGCATGGTCGGTGATGCTGGCGATGAATTTGGCGTCGTCGTAGGTGCGCCGGCCGCGGGTGACGGGCGGGTCGAAGGGGAAGCCGGCCGGGAACAGGGCCAGGATGGCCTGCAGGTTTTCGGGGGTGCAGCCCTGGCTGGCGCTGGTGTTGGCGCCCAGGGCGTTTTGGAGTTTCTGGTAGAATTCGGCGATCATGCTGACCCAGTTGAGATTGCCTTCTTCGACCTGGTCGAGTTCGCTTTCCATCTGGGCGGTGAAGCCGATGTCGAACAGGTGCGGCAGGTGCTGGACGAGGAAGTCATTGGTGGCAAAGCCGAGTTCGGTTGGGACGAGGCTGCCCTTGTCCTTGGTCACATAATCGCGTTCCTGGATGGTGTTGACGGTCGATGCGTACGTTGACGGCCGGCCCACGCCATTTTGTTCCAGGGCCTTGACCAGGGATGCTTCGGAATAGCGGCTGGGCGGATTGGTAAAGCACTGTTCCCTGGTTAGTTCCAGCAGGTCGCAGCGCATTCCGACCTTCAGGTCGGGGAGGGCTCGGGCAGTGTCGGCGGGGTCGTCTTCCTCGCCGACTTCCTTGATGTTGTAGACGACCAGGTAGCCGGGGAAGAGGGTTTCCCGGGCGGCGGCGTGGAACAGGCAGGTGATGCCCTTGGCGGTGGGCGCGGCCTTTTTGCCGGCCGGGGTGTCGTTTTGGATCAGGTTGTCCGGCGTCATGGCGGTCAGCGGGCCGCCGGCGCTTTCGATTTCGATGACGTGGTCGAGTTGCTGGGCCGGGACCATCTGGCTGGCGATGAAGCGGTTCCAGACGAGGCGGTAGAGCTTGAGTTGGGCCGTGTTGAGGAACGGCGCCACCGCCTCGGGGGTGCGCTGCACATCGGTTGGGCGGATGGCCTCGTGGGCTTCCTGCGCGGATTTGCGTGAGCGGTAGGCGTTTGGTTTGGCCGGGGCGTATTCCTTGCCGAAGTGCTTGGCGATGAAGTCGAGGGCCTGGGTCTGGGCTTCGCGGGCGATGTTGACCGAGTCGGTACGCATGTAGGTGATGAGGCCGACTGGGCCGCCGCTGCCCAGTTCGATGCCCTCGTACAATTCCTGGGCGATGCGCATGGTCTGGGTGGCGCCCATTTTGAGGGCGCTGCCGGCGGCCTGCTGGAGGGTGCTGGTGATGAATGGCGGCGGCGGGGTTTTGCGGCGTGGGGTGCTTTGCACCTTGACCACCTGGTGGGCCACTTTCGGCGACTGCAGGGCGTCCGCCAGCCGTTCGGCGTCGGCGCCGTTGCTGACCAGGGCTTTGCCGTCGTTGATGCGGGCCAGTCTGGTTTTCAGTTTGGCTTTCGGGTCGCGGTTTTCGAACCAGGCGTCGAGGTTCCAGTATTCCTGTGGTTGGAAGGCGAGGATTTCGCGTTCGCGTTCCACGACGATGCGGAGGGCGACGGACTGGACGCGGCCGGCGCTGGTGCCTTTTTTGACATGGCGCCAGAGCAGGGGGCTCACCTGGTATCCGACCAGGCGGTCGAGGACGCGCCGCGCCTGTTGGGCGGCGACCAGGTCCTCGGCGATGACGCCGGGGTTGGCAAACGACTTCAGGATGGCGTTCTGGGTGATTTCATGGAAGGTGATGCGGTGGAATTTGGCCTTGCCGGCGTCCTGGAGGATTTCCTGCAGGTGCCAGGCGATCGCTTCCCCTTCGCGGTCATGGTCGGTGGCCAGGTAGATGTCTTCGGCGGTGGCGGCGGCTTGGCGGAGGGAGCGGACGATTTTGCGGCCGCTGGGCGTCAGTTCGTAGTTGGGGGCGAAGTTGTTGTTGACGTCGACGCCGAGGCTTTTTGGGGGGAGGTCGCGGACGTGTCCCATGGAGGCCTGGACCTGGATGCCGGCGCCCAGGAAGCGGCCGATGGTTCTGGCTTTGGTGGGTGATTCCACCACGACGAGTTTTTTACCCATGATACTTTATAACCTTTTGCTGAAGAACGGCCTGGGTGCTGTTCCGTGGCCGTTTCGGAGGTGCCGGTCGGTTTTTGTCGGTCAGGAAATGCAAAAGTGTAATATACACTCATAATCAGAGGGGGACTATTCTTTTTCCCGGAAGTTGTTTGACGAGTCGTTTCAGTTCGAGGGTCAGGAGTGCGGCCAGGACGCTGGAGGTTTCCTCGTCGGCCAGGGCGATGACGTCGTCGATGTAGACTTCGCCGTTTTGCACCAGTCGCCAGATTTTCAGTTCGAGTCCCTGCAGGTGCATTTCGGGCGGGGCGGGTTTGGTTTTGTCCGGAGTGGTTGGCTGGGCGTTCTGTTTCTCGTTCAGGGGGAGGAGGTTGAAGTCGTCGACGACGTCTTGGAAGTTTTCGATCAGTTTGGCGCCGTCCTTGATCAGGGCGTGGCAGCCGCGGGCATGTGGGGTGTCGGCGAGTCCGGGGACGGCGAAGACGTTGCGGTTTTGGTCGAGGGCCTGGGCGGCGGTGATGAGGCTGCCGGACTGGGTGCCGGCTTCGACGACGATGGTTCCGCGGGCGATGCCGGAGATGATGCGGTTTCGCATGGGGAAGCTGCGGCGGTCGGGGCGGTAGAGCATGGGGAATTCCGAGATGACGGCGCCGTTTTGTTCGGCGATGCGGATGGCCAGGCCGGTGTTTTCCCTGGGGTAGAGGAAAGCCAGGCCGCTGCCGATGACGGCGATGGTCTGGCCGCCGGCGCGGAGGGTGGCTTCGTGCGCCGCGGTGTCGATGCCGCGGGCGAGGCCGGAGACCACGGGCCAGCCGGCCTGGGCGGCGCTGGCGGCCAGGGTGTCGGCCATGCGGATGCCGTAGAAGGACGTGTGCCGGGTGCCGACGATGGCGATGGCGCCGGCCGAATTCTTCAAGGTGTCGAGGGCGCCGCTGACATACAGGCAGATGGGCGGGTCGTGGATTTCGTGGAGAAGTGGCGGATAGGCGTCGTCATCCTCGGTGATGATGGTGACTCCGGCCTGGCGGGCGAGTGTGACTTCGGCCGCCGGGTCGCAATGTTTTTCCCATTCGTGGAGGACGGGCGCCAGGCGCTGGCCAATGCCTGGCGCCAGGCGCAATTCCTGGTCGGAGGCGGCCAGGGCGTTTTCCGCGGAGCCGAAGTAGTCGGCCAGCTGGCGTTTGCGGCCGGGGCCAATGCCGGGCAGCATATTCAGGATGAGCAGGGCCGTGCGGTGATCCATGAGCGGTGGCGAGGTCTGGAGCTGATTCCG
>JAKLHU010000088.1 GCA_022709995.1 Verrucomicrobiota bacterium
ACCGGCCGCTCGTTATTGCGAAATCGGCAGTATTGCACGAAACAGTGAGCAAATGCGAATACCGGCCTGTATTGCCGAGCCTCTGCACCTGCCACCCGTCATTGTCGATGTATTTGGGCGAACCGTGGCCGACAATTTCCGCGACGATGTCCAGGCTGACGCCGGCATTGGCGCAGAAGCTGACAAAGGTATGGCGGAACGAATGGAGCGAATACAGATTGACGGCCAAGACGCGTTTCCCTGTCGATTCATCCGTGCTGGTCTCCAGCCCTGTCGCGCAGCGGATAATCTTCATGACATCTTTCTGGATGCCTCTCGGATTGTACTGAGAGCGCTTGGCAATGGCCGGCAGGATGAAGTCCTGGCCTTTCTCGTTGGCGCCCTGCCATTCTTTCGCCTCCTCAAGCGCCCGGCGCAATGTCGGATGCAGGGGGATGATGACGGTTTTTCCGGTTTTCCGTGCCGTCTTCCTCGGAATGAAGCTGATCCTATTGTGCGGGAGATCGACATTGGACCAGCGCATCAGGCAACCATCCTGGCCACGGCAGCCAGTATAGCAGCACAGATACAACAGGACTTTCAACTGTTCCGGATGCATCGGGTTAAACTGCATCGTCTGCACAACCCGGGTCCGCTTGCGGCCCTCGGTCAGCTTTTCGACTTCGGTTTCATAGAAAAAGCCCGTGTCGAACCCCCTGAAGATGGCCTCGACCTGTTCTTCGGTGAATTCCTTGCGGCTGACGCTGTCCTTGGTGCGATTAGCGATTTGGTCCACAGGATTATGGTCAAAGCCGATAACGGGCAGCAGGTGCTTGAAGATCAATCTGAGTGCCTGGCGATAACCGTTGTAGGTGCGTCCGGATATGCCCTCCGTATTCAGTGCGCCGAAGAACTCGTTGATGATGTCTTTGTCGATCTGGGACAGGTAGGTAATGTGAGGTTTATTGCTTGTCACCCATGATTGAAATTTCCTGAAGCAGCTCTGATACCTGCTCAGAGTTGTCTTGCCGCTGTCAGGTCGTGTTGTTTGGGCGAGGTATTCATCCCATGCCTGTTCAAGGGGGACTTGCAGTGTCGTCCCATCAAGTTTTCGGCTCTCCAGCAAATACTCGGCAATATCCTCACGGGACTTTGCAGATAGGATTGGCTGTAACGCCGCTGCAGCCTCCAAGGCACTCGGTCGAGCAGTGACCGGCCTACCTTGTGAATCCCGCAGCAGAGTGTATTTTTCACTGCCGGCTTCTCTGGTCCGAAAGTAGAAGCGGTTCTTCTTCTTGACGATGCTGCCACTGCCCTTGCTGCGACCTTTGGCCTGGGTCTTGCTTGCCATTGTTTGTCCTCCTTTACCGCTATATAACCAAGCCTGTCGATGCTTGCTAATATACACCGCATAACGGGGTAAAGGGAGAGTAAAGGGGGAAAATAAACCATATTTAGGTACGAAATAAGACGACTCATAATCGTCCGGTCGCTGGTTCAAGTCCAGCTGGGCCCACCATTCTTCTCTCCACGGCCGTCCTGCTCCAGGATGGCTTTTTTTCTTTACGAGCGCCAACGCCCACTGTCTGCCAGTCGCCACCATTCCTTTTGCCGCCGGCCGGGCCTTTCCTGCCGCCCCTCAACCATATAATATAACTGGTGCAACCGACGCTGTGGCCTGATGATTACGGAAACCCGAGCTTCGGAGATGACATCGGCAGCACCACTGGGCACTGGCGGTTCAAGGTCTAATCGTGATTTCAACGTCGGCGAAGGTGAAAACCCATATTCCCGCAAAAGGTGACAAGGCAACATCTCTGACATAGACGGACTGTTCCGGGTTCCAACGCCAAGCGGGACTGGCAACAGGCGACGAGCCCGACATGAACACAGACGCGAAGTCCGCCCCGGGCGGAAGCTTGGACACAGACACGAGATTCCATCCAGCCCGGAGGAAAATAACGTAGGCGGCGGGATCGGTCCGCGCGGCCAGTTCGGCCAGATTGTCCTGGCCGTCCGCCTCCGGGTCATCCGTTCCGACAAACCGCAAATGGCCGAAATGCTCTAATTCCCACGCGTCGGGCAGGGCGTCGCCGTCACTGTCTTCCGAGACCAGGTATCGGCGCAAAAAGGTGTTGGCGGCATTGCCGGACGAGTCGGCCACGTCATAGGCAATCTGGTATTCCCCGGGCGTATCCTCGTCCACTTCTCCTGTCCAAACCACCTGGGCCGTCAGGTCGCCCTCGAACGAGTCCATGGCCTGGACACCTTCGAGGAAGTCCTGGGCGACACCCTGGAGACCATGCACGAAGTCCGGCTCGACCAGCAGTCGGGGCGGGGTCGTGTCGGAAACCACATACTTGCGGGTGCCTGAACGTTTCTTTCCCTCCGCATTCGTGACCGCATACTCGACCACATACTCTCCCAAAGCTTGGCTATTGACCGTGCCTTGGACTTGAATCAAGGGGGTGAGGTCGCCGCCGTCGCCGTCAACCGCCGACACCCCCTGCAACAGGTCAGGAACCGCCGTGCCGGCTTCGACGCGCACCGTGTCCGGCGCGATCGTCAGAACGGGGAAGACGCCAGGGTCGTTGAACACAGTCGGCTCCGGGTCATCCGCATCAAAAAGCCCATCGCCATCCGTGTCCGGATGGTCCCAGCGCGTGCCCAAGCCATCTTCGATCTGGTCGGCAAGACCATCCGAATCAAAGTCGGGATTCCCCTGATCCGGGAAATAGTACCGCCAGGCTGCCGCCAGCTCGGGAACCTCACCCATCGCGTCGTAAACCTCCCGGACCAGTGCCGAATCGGTGAACAGCCAGCCCTCCGCTCCCAACGCCAGGTTCCAGGAGCCCTGCAAAGCGTTGACATGAACGACCTCCCCCGCGGCATTGACCGACATCGACTCCAGCATGTTGAGAGGCGAAAGAAGGCGCATGCCCATCAAGGTGTCATGCATGCGGATCGCCTCGGCCCGCCGCAGGTCGGCAAGCATCGCATGGTAGTGACCGACGACGACAAAATGGCCGTTTTCCTGATACAATGGCTCGATATGGTCGCCGCCGACGCCGTAGGCCTGGTAGATCTTGCCGGAATCCGCGTCCCACCCGGACGGTTTTTCGCCCGCGCTTAACCCAAAAAGGCCGTTGGCGGCAAAAAAGCCGCTGGCATGCGCGGGGTCTGCGTACCACTCGACCTGTCTCTGCCCAGCCGCCGTACGGGTGGCAAACCAGCTGTTGCCAAAGCGGTCCTTGCCGATCGGGGTAATCGGATAACCGGTTTCATCAATGAACCCCGAACCGTTGTCCGAGGGAGGCGGTCCCATCAGGCCGGGAACACCTCCCATGTGGGCCGCGAGCAAGACACCGATCATTTCCGTGCCAAAGCCAAACCAGGCATGTTCAGCCAGCTCGCCAGTCGCTTTATAGCCATGGTAAAAACCGCCATTGGGGGCCTTCATGGCCGCCCAGTCGATGCTTTTGACGTAAGTGACAGCCTTCGCCAGCTCATCCTCCATGTCAAACATTCGGAGGGCGACGATGAGGTCCAGCACCGTATAGGCGACATCGCCGCTGGGCCATTCACTGAGATTGTGCTGCCCGCCGCCGGACGTAAAGTGCGGCAACAAGTTGGCCGGGCCTTTGGGGAGAACATGGAGAATGGTATGAGCCATGCCCGCCACCAACGTCCGCGCGGCATCCACATCCGCCATGCCCTTTGCAGCGGCGAGGGCCAGCAGTTTGCACAACTTCCCGGTCGCCGTGATGTTTTCCATGGCACCGGACTCGAAGCTGATTCTGTCGTCGACGATTTTCGCCTCGCCATTGTAGCAGCGCAGAAGTTGTCCCAGCCACATCACCGTCGCCTCGGCGGTTGATTCGAGCTCGGGAAGGTCATAAAGCAGCCTGATTTCGCCGATGCCGATCGTGTCGCCGACACTGGCCTTGTCCAATACCCAAAGCACTGTATTGACGCTCCGGGTGTTCATCGCTGGCGCGACGTCCAGCCGGAAGGTTTTGGGAAAGGCGCCATCCAACAGCTGGGAACGCGACCAGCTCTTGCTGGCAACCAACACCTGATTGTTCCCGACTTCATGCTTAAGCTGCAACGAAAGCAGAAGATCGGCACGGCCGGAAGGCGAGGCGGCAAAAGTGACATCGACCTCCACGCCGATGATCCGCGGCTGATATTCAGCCTTGATGACCGGAGGATAGATGGCGCCAAGGGTGACATCACGCCCAAAACGATGAAACTCACCACCAAAGGTCCACAATTCCCCGCCCAATTTACGGTCAACTTTTGCCTGCAGCATGCCGGCCTGAGGCTTGGTATAGGAAACCGTTCCCTGCGGGTCGAGGCCAATGTCATTTAAAAGTCCACGCGAAGCACTCATCCGGTTGTAATACCATCCTTCGGGAGGACTGCCTGGAAGCGGCCGGTCGTGAGTCTCGACAACGCCAGCGACTTCACGAGCCGAAAGAGCTATAAATGAAAAGAACAGAACAACCACACATATGAGCCATGATTTTATGTCCATTGCCTGTCTCCCTTTGCGCGCCACCCGTGCCTTCTGTTACGACCCTGCGGACGCCCGCCACGACTCCATTCCAACAAACTGGACATCCGAGACTCCCGGAAAACCCGCGTTGGCTTGACTTTCAGCCAAGCCCAACTCCGCCGGCCCGACGTGATTGCGACCGTCGCTGGCGGCTTGTCGGCCAAGCCCAACTCGGCCGGCCCGACGTGATTGCGACCGTCGCTGGCGGCTTGTCGGTTGCCGCCGCTGATGTCAACACCCACCTGGGGATTTTCGATGCCTCCTTTTACTCTCGTTCATACGGATTGTCGATCGACGGGTTGCCGGCGAAGCGCTGGAGCAGCGCGTCGGCCTGCCGGCCATCCTCCCGCACCCTGCCGGTGAACTGCACAATCTCCGCCGGAGCCGCCTCCGGCATCCGCCGGAGGCGGTTGAGCTCAAAAAAGTCGTCGGCAACGCGTCGCATGATGTCCTCCAGGGCCGGGTCCGGATTGGCGACCCAGCGCTGGTAGCGAGCCGTCTTCTCCCGCATCTCGGGCGTAATCAGGATGTCGAGATGACGGGTGAACTCAAAGTCGAGCCGGTCGAGGATCGCCCGCGCCTCTTGCAAACCGTCCGGCTCCTTGGCGAGAGCCCGCCGGGTCGCCTGCGCCCGGACTTGCCGCGCCGCCGCCACGGCCTGGATGACGGCCGGGCTGTCGCCGAGAAGAAAGTAACGGCCGCCGCCGGGAACGAGCTCCAGGTCGCATTCCGGGCCCAGCTGCCGGTCGCCGGACAAGTCATACAATCGCGCCGGTGCCGTCAGCCGGCCGCGGCGCGTCTGCGCCGGATCCTGGTTGACCACCAGCAAAAACGTCCCCCGCTCCGAAACGAGCGCATAGGCGATCAACGCCGGTCCCTGGTAAAAGCCGCTCGCGGACTGGAATTGCTCGCACGTCACGGCGACGCCTTCCGGAAGGGGCGCCGGCCGGGCCTGCCACAGCTCGCTCCCCAGAGCCGTGATGTCGCGGCCGCATTCGGCAATGGCGTCCCAGGCTTCGGTCCGCTGCCCGGCGGAGCCGTAAATGGAATAGTCGTAGTAGTAATTCATCCGCCAGGACCAGCCACCGTTGGCAAAACCATGAAAGACAATGCCGCGCACGCCGGCGGCCACCGCCAGATTCAACATCAACCGCATCTCGCCCGCCGTCGCCAACGCGTACGTGTGCTGGCGATAGCCAAAGGCCTGCGGCATGAACCAGACCGGCGTCGAACCGGCCATCTTCACCAGACCGGAAAATTCCCGGTACACGCTCCAGGGATTGCGGCCGGAATAACCCTCCCGCTTGATCGGATAGAAATCGCCGACAAAAACCGGCAAATACGGCAGCAGACCATGCGCCGAGGAGTTCAGATAGGGGAAGGGAATGACCCCCTCCGGCAGCACCTTCTGCACCTCCGCATGCGCCAACAGCATCGCCTCGGCATTCTTGGGCAGAATCTCGTCCGCTGAAAAAAAACACACATTGACGTCGGCATACTGGCGCAGGAAGTTCTGGACGGGGTCGGTGTTCAGCATCTCGAGATTTTTGTCCAGCTTTGGCCGGTAGGCCGCCGGTTCGACGTCTTCGCGGTGGAGCATGATCTTGTTGAGGGCGATTTTCAAATCGAGTTCGCGGGCGAGTTCGCCGACGATATTCTTGCCGGCGTCATCCCAGAGGACTTTCTGGGTGCCGTCGAACGCGAGGTGGCCGCTGTAGACTAAATTAAAGGAGGCGGCGGCAAAATCGCGGATGATGCGTTCGGCACTGAGCCGGTAGAGTTCCGGCTTGGGCTGCTTGGCGCCGACCATTTCCGGCAGCATGAGATTGCCCAGGTGGGCTCCGAACGGGAAGAAGCCCTGCAATCTCTCCGGCAGGGGCGCGGCCAGGGGCGGCGCCGGCATGGCCCGGGGCAAAATCTCTTCCACCTTCTGAGTGCGGCCGCGTTCATCCACGTAGTAGCTGTCAGCGTCCGAAAGAACCTTGATCCGATAGCTGGTGCTCCAGCTCTCCCCAGGCGCCAGCGCCACCTCGCGATAATACCACTCCACCGTGCTGATGTCGTCCGCCAGATACGTGTAGTTCTTCTCCACCCGCGATGGATCGAATTCAAACAGCAGCGTCGCCCGCGGCCCCGAATACCAGCGCGCCGCCCACCCGTCCCGGAAATTCTCGTTGACAATGCTGTTCAAGGACGTGACCGGGCCTTCCTGACGATATATCTGCATCCAGTCCGGATGCGGCCAGGAAAAAACCCCGACGGCGGCCGAGATGATGTTCTGGGTCCGGAGGCTGGCCGACAAATTCTCCGCTCCCGTGTTCAGAAACTTCAGTTCGACGCCGACCTCTGGCTGCCGCGGGTCCAGCGTGAAGGTCTTGCTGACTTCCAGCCCGGCCAGGGGCGCGGTCTCGATCTTCCGCCGCAACGTCAAAGCGTCCGCCCGGCCGGCCTCGCGAATCAATTCGTAGACTTCATGCCGGCAAAGACCGGGGCTGCGACGACCGGGGACAATGTCCGCCGCCAACCCGCCGACGACCTGGCGGCTGTTGGCGCGGGTAAACTCGAAGCCGGTTTTTTTCAGCACCAGCGAGTCCACCACGCCGCCGCACAGCGGGTTGAACTGGAGCCGCAGATGGTCATTTTCGAGGATGGCGTCGCGGTCGCAGACGGCTTCGGCCGCGTCAAAGCAGATGGCGCCCTGCTGCAGCAGCTGCAGGGAGAAGACGACGGCCGCCACGCCTTCCGGAACCGTAAAACGAGTGGCCAGCTCCTGCCAGGCATCGGCTTGGGCGCGCTGACCCTCCATGTGGTAGCCCTCCCCGGCGACCCGCTTGCCCGCGGCGTCCTGATAGTAAAACCGGATGTACGCCGTGCCTTCGCCCTTGATCATGACCTTCCCAATCACCCGGTCGCCAGCCTGGACGGCAAGCGCCGGAACCGCCTGCGCCGAGACAAAACCACGCGGCGCAATCGACATCAACTTCAGCGACTGCCGGCCGGAAAAGGCGTCGGCAGACACGTCCGCATCGCATTTCCCGGCGCCGCTGTTCAGCAAAATCTCCCAGCCCGGAAAAAGTTCCTTGCGGTAGCCGGTCGTTTTTCCGGGGACGCTGGATTCAAAGTCGGGGTTGGTCAACGCCCCCGCATACAACGCCCCGGAACACAGCAGGGATAAAACGATTCGAGCAGTCATGGGCAATTCCTCAAGTGTAAAT
>JAKLHU010000089.1 GCA_022709995.1 Verrucomicrobiota bacterium
GGGCGCGGCATGGCCTGGCCGAGCCGTATATCCTGTATGTCGCCCGCCTTGAGCATCCGGGCAAGAATCACCTTCGCCTGCTGCAGGCCTACGAGCAGCTCCCGGCCGACCTGCGCCGGCAGTATGCCCTCGTCCTCGGCGGCGCGGCCTGGCCCGGCGCCGAAGCGATCACCGGCTATGCCCAGGCCTCCCCCTGCCGCGACCGCATCCGCTTTCTCGGCTTTGTGCCGTCGGCGGACCTGCCCGCCCTGTATCACGGCGCCGCGCTCTATGTCTTCCCGTCCCTCTATGAGGGCTTCGGCCTCTCCGTGCCGGAGGCCATGGCCTGCGGCACCGTGGTCGCCTGCTCGGCCAATTCGTCCCTCGGCGAAATCGCCGGCGACGCCGCCATCACCTTTGACCCGGAATCCGTTCCGGCCCTGGCCGCGGCCATGCTCCGCGGCCTGACCGACGACGACGAGCGCCGCCAGCGGCGCGAACGCGGCTTCCGGCGCGCCCTGGACTTCGACTGGGACCGCCATGCCGCCGGACTCGTCGAGCTGGGCCTGAACCCATGGCGCCGCCGCCATCGCCTGCTCGGCATCACCTACGACAACGTCAGCATGGCGGAAGCCCTCGACTACATCTTCAGCTCCCTGCGCAACCGGCAGCGCCGCCAAATCGCCTTTGTCAACGCCGATTGCTTCAACAAGGGCTTCGCCAACCCGGCGTACCGCGAGCTGCTGACGCATTTCGACCAGGTCTATCCCGACGGCTCCGGCGTCGCCCTGGCCGGGCGGCTGCTGGGCCAGCCGGTCAAAGCCAACGTCAACGGCACCGACATGCTGCCGCTGCTGGCGGATACAGCCGCCCGGGAGGGATTCTCGCTGTATCTGCTCGGCGCCAAGCCCGGCGTGGCCGAAAAAATGCGCGCCAATCTGATCGAGCGCTTTCCCGGCCTCCGCGTCGTCGGCTGCCGCGACGGCTATCACCTGGAGCACCTTGAGGATGACATCAACCAGGTCCGACCCGACCTGCTACTGGTCGCCCTGGGCGTGCCGCTGCAGGAGCAGTTCATCGTCGGCCACTTTGCGTCAATCCAGGCCGGGGTGATGCTCGGCGTCGGCGGTTTGTTCGACTTTTATTCCGGCAACATCCCGCGCGCGCCGCGCTGGCTGCGGCGCCTGGGCCTGGAGTGGACGTTCCGCCTGGCCATGGAGCCGCGCCGCATGTTCCGCCGCTACATCCTCGGCAATCCGCTCTTCCTCTGGCGCGTCCTCCGGCATGGCCGGAGGTAAGCTGAACCACAGATGGACACGTGAACTACAGATGGACACGTGAACCACCGATGGACACCGATAAACACAGATAGTAAAAAAAAGCCCATCGATCGGGGCAGGTTCCGTGCATTTGAAATCAGGATAAGCCCGGTGTGCAGTCCGGTTATTCATGCAATCCGATACGTTTCTTCCCTTGCTTTCATCGGTGTTTATCGGAGTCCATCGGTGGTTCTCTCCTGATTGTGAATCACCGACGCACACCGATGTCGCTTACAGAGCCCATCGTTCCGGGTGGATTCACCCGTTTGGGGCCAGCCGGGCGATGTCGTTCCTGGTGGCATTGGCGGCGAACATCGTTTCCACGTCCCGGCCGGCGTCGGCAAAGGCGGCGACTTTGCGGACCATCGCCGGCGTGCACATGCCGTGGCAGACGTGGCAGACCACCTGCGAAGCGCCGGCCCCAACCGCGGCGAAAACCCACTGGCGCACCTCCGCCGCGGTCATGACCATGAATTGGAAATTGAACAGATGCCAGCTAAACGGCACCCGGCAATGCGACGCGATCAGCTCGGGGGCGAGGGTCGGAGACACGGAGGGGTCATAACTGACGATCCCGAGCTTCTCCAGATACGGCAGATGCGGCACGGTCAAATTTTCAATATGACAGGAGCGGTTGCCGGTGCAGATGGCATCGAACCAGCGTTCATGAAAAGGCACGACAAAACGGTCCCAGAGCCCTGGATTGAGCATCGCGGCCAGATCATCGGCAATGCCGCCGGCCGCCGGCAGCGCCTCCGAAAAGTCGTTGCGGACGACCTGCCGGACGCAACGGCCATAGCTGACGGCGCTGTCCACCAGGCGGCCGAGAAATTCCTCGGTCTTTTCCGGCTGATCGTAGAAGTCGTAGAAAAAACCGTCGCGGCGGAGTGCATAGGCAGTGGTCAGGGGACCCTCGGATTTGAAGGCGAAACCGACCGGTTCGCCGGGGAACGCCTTGACCATCTGACGGTAATAGTCAAGATAGAACGGGAACATGCCGCCGCGGGCGAAGTCGCGCTCCTGGCTGACGACGCGGAGGCCGTCGTCGAGGGTCGGGCACAGCGTCTCCAGATTGACTTCGCCGTCCTCGGGAAACACCAGCTCGGCGCCCAGGGTGTTGACATGGCCGTAGCTGACCGGCGCCGTGATGATTCCGGGCAGGGCCACGGGCAGATCGCCGTAGGCCGCGCGCAACAGCGGCCTCCCCCGCCGGTACAGCTCGATGCCGGCCTCCGGCTGCAAAAACATGTCGCGGATTTTGATGCCCGTGATGTCCAGCAACGCCAGGTAGGTGGAGGTGATTCTCCAGCGAAAAGGCGTCTGCTCCCGCAACTGCGCATAGTCGGGTCGATGCATGGTTTTCTCCTGCTGAACAAGGCTGCCGCGGAACACCTTCGGCGGGGTCGTCCCAGCCGGCCGAACCGGGGCGCGGAGGCGTTCACAGCAGGCCGCTGTCGAGGCACCATTGCAGGGCCTCGACCAGGCCCTGCGGCGCCGTTTTCCGAGGCGCGTAGCCAAGCATTCTTTCCGCCTTGCTGATGTCAAGGCACATATGCTCCAGGAGGAAGTCGAGGCGGTTTTTCCAGGTCACTTCCGGGTAGATGCGCATCAATTCCGCCGGCGGCACGCTGGCGACCTCGGAGGTGCTGCCCAGGAAGTCCATGGCGGTCTTCAGATAGGCGCCCAGGGTGATGGCGCGCTGGCAGGAAATGATGAAGATTTCCCCGCGGACGGCTTCCGGCTTGGCCAGGCCGAGGACAAAGGCCGAGGCCAGGTCCCAATTGTATCCCGACTGCACCAGGATGTGCTCGCAGGCCGGTATGCTGATCGGCTCGCCGGCCTTGAGACGACGGTAGAAATTGATGTCGCGGGAACCCCACAGCTCCAACGGCACCCGCCCCGGGCCGATGATGTTGGTGGGCCGGAAAATGGTGATCGGGAAGCCGTCCTGCGCATAACGGTCCAGGGCGGCCTGGTCGCGGCAGCACTGCGGATAGAAGTTGACTGGCGTCTGCTCGCGCCAGGGATGAAGCTCGTCCGCCGGAAAATACAGCAAAGGCACGAAGGTCCCCGTCGAACTGCAGAAAAAGACGTTCTCGGCGGCCGGCAAATGCTGCTGGATCAGGTCGATGCTGCCGAGGCTCGGCACCGAGTCGATGACGGCGTCGTAGTGCAGGCGCCGGCCCAGGGAGCGCATGAATTCGGCGTCGTTCTTGTCGCCATGAATCATCTCGACGCCGGCAAGGTCCACCATGTCGCGCCGATTCTGCCCGCGGGTGACGCCGTAGACCTGGTGGCCGGCGTCGACGGCCAGGCGAGCAATGCGGCCGCCGATCTCCCCCGACGCGCCAAAGACAATCACTTTTCTTGCCATGATGATAATTTCCCTCTCGACAGATGAACGGGTTCCGCCGACACCACGGAGCGCTCGGCCGCCCGGCGGCCAGAAGCCGGCGCCGGCAAGCGGCAGCAAGGGCATTTATACTTTACCGCCCGGCCGGCCAAATGCAACTCCATAAAAGAGACGTGACTAATTGATATAATGGTGTAAATTATGTCTTTTACTATTTTTCCGAACCAGCAGAATCAGCTTTCGAGGTGAAGGAACATGATCAAAGCGATGACGGCGGCCGTGCTGCGGCGCAAGTTTATTGACTTTTTCAAACGCCACGGCCATGCGGAAATCAAGAGCGCGCCGCTGGTCCCGGAAAACGACCCGACCTGCCTGTTCACGACGGCCGGCATGCATCCCCTGGTGCCGTTCCTGCTGGGCGAAAAACACCCGGCGGGCCAGCGCCTGACCGACGTGCAGAAATGCCTCCGCACCGGCGACATCGACGAGGTCGGCGACCCGTTCCACCTGACCTTCTTCGAAATGCTCGGCAACTGGTCCCTGGGCGACTATTTCAAGGCCGAAGCCATTGCCATGAGCTACGAATTCCTGACGGCGGAGCTCGGCTTCGGACCGGAACAAATCAAGGTCACCTGCTTTGCCGGCGACGAAAACTCGCCGCGCGACAACGAGGCGGCCGCCTACTGGCGCCAACACGGCATCCCGGAACAGAACATCACTTTTTTAGGCAAAAAGGACAACTGGTGGGGCCCGGCCGGCCAGACCGGACCCTGCGGCCCGGACACCGAAATGTTCGTCCCCCTCGACCGCCCCGACTGCGGCCCCGACTGCGGCCCGGCCTGCGGCTGCGGCAAATGGGTCGAAATCTGGAACGACGTCTTCATGCAATACAACAAGACGGCCGACGGTCAGTACGTCCCGCTCGAAAAGCCGAACGTCGACACCGGCATGGGCGTCGAACGGGTGACGGCCTTCATGCAAGGCGTGCGCAGCGCCTACGAGACCGAGCTGTTCCGGGGCATCTTCGCCAAGATCATGGCACTGGCCGGCAACCCCGAGGCCAACCACACCAGCCGCAGCGCCCGCATCGTGGCCGAGCACCTGCGCGCCTCGACCTTCCTGATCGGCGACGGAGTCAAGCCCAGCAACGTCGACCAGGGCTATGTCCTGCGCCGCCTCATCCGCCGGGCCATCCGCGAAGCGCGCAAGCTCGGCATCACCGAAATGTTCACCACCAGCGTCGCCGACGTCGTCATCGCGGAATACGGCGACGTCTACCAGGAACTGCGCCAGAACGCGGACTTCATCCGCGATGAACTCCGCCGCGAAGAAGACCAGTTCGGCAAGACCCTCGAAAACGGCACCCGCGAATTCAACAAGCTGGTGGACAAATTCCCGCCGCACCTGGAAAACAAGGTCATCAGCGGCCGCAAGGCGTTCAACCTCTACGAGACCTACGGCTTTCCCCTCGAACTCACCCAGGAAATGGCGGCCGAACGCGGCTTCACGGTCGACGAGAAGGGCTTCCAGGAAGAATACGCCAAACACCAGGAGCTGTCCCGCGCCGGCGCCATGCAGAAATTCAAGGGCGGCCTGGCCGACCAGTCCGACCGCACCGCGGCCCTGCACACGGCGACCCATCTCCTGCACAAGGCCCTGCGCACCGTCCTCAACGAGAATGTCGCCCAGGCCGGCTCCAACATCACCGCCGAACGACTGCGCTTCGACTTCACCTATGAGGACAAGATGACGCCGGAGCAGATCGCCCAGGCGGAGGCGATCGTCAATGCCCAGATCAGCCGCGACCTGCCCGTGACCTGCGAGGAAATGTCGCTGGAAGAAGCCAAGAAACGCGGCGCCATCGGCCTGTTCGAATCAAAATACGGCGAGGTCGTCAAACTCTATACCATCGGCGACTTTTCCATGGAAATCTGCGGCGGGCCGCATGCGCCGCGGACCGGCGGCATGGGCCATTTCCGGATTTTGAAGGAGGAGAGTTCCAGCCGCGGCGTCCGCCGCATCAAGGCCGTCCTCGAATAGACCTCCCAAGCCGCCGTTTCGACGGCGCCCCCGCCGCGGGGATGATTTCCCAGCCTTTCCGACGCCCCGAAGAATCCCGCAAACCAGAGGAGAAAGAACATGTCAGTACCATTCAAAGTTGATTTGGCAGGCAAGGTCGCCGTCGTCACGGGCGGCGGCGGCATTTTGTGCAGCGTCATGGCCGAAGCGCTGGCCGAATGCGGCGCCAAAGTCGCCATTCTCGACCTGCGCAAGGAAGCGGCCGACCAGGTGGCGGCGGCGATCAAGGCCAAGGGCGGCGCCGCCATGGGCGTGGCCTGCAACGTGCTGGAACGCGCCAGCATCGAGACGGCGGAAAAGGAAGTGCGCGCGGCCTACGGCCCGTGCGACATCCTGATCAACGGCGCCGGCGGCAACAACCCCAAGGGCACGACCTCCAACGAACAGATGAGCAAGGCCGACTTGACCAACACCAACCCCGATATCAAGACGTTCTTCGACCTCGACCCCAAGGGCATCGAATTCGTCTTCAACCTGAATTTCCTCGGCTCGCTGCTGCCGACCCAGGTGTTTTCGCGGGCGATGGCCGAAAACGGCCGGGGCGTCATCATCAACATCTCCTCCATGAACGCGTTCAAGCCCCTGACCAAGATCCCGGCTTACAGCGCCGCCAAAGCCGCCGTCAGCAACTTCACCCAGTGGCTGGCCGTGCACATGGCGCCGATGGGCATCCGCGTCAACGCCATCGCCCCCGGCTTCTTCCTCACCGACCAGAACCGCGCCCTGCTCACCACCCCGGACGGCGGCCTGACGCCGCGTTCGCATAAGATCCTGAATCACACGCCGATGGCGAAGTTCGGCGAACCGGCCGACCTGCTGGGCGCCCTGCTCTGGCTGACCAGCGACAAGGCCGCCGGCTTCGTGACCGGCACCGTCATTCCGATTGACGGCGGCTTCAGCGCCTATTCCGGCGTCTAAACCCGGGACCCGAACCCCAGAACCAAGGACGCAGGGCAACGCGCCAGGCCCCGGCCCGGCCGTTGCCCGCTTTTGGCTGACGACCAACGCCGGACACCAAGCCGGCGACATTCACGGGAGACAAGGGCCATGTTCATCGACATGCATGTTCATGCGTACGCGTACCCGGGGCCGCCCCAGGACGGGCGCACCCAGTTTGCCAATCCGGAACAGATCCTGCGCGTCTACGACGCCCACCAGATCGAACGCGGCGTCCTGATGCCCCTGATCGGCCCGGAAGTCTATCTGCCGCAGTCCAATGAGGAAATCCTGGCGGTCTGCGAGCGCTATCCGGACCGGTTCATTCCCTTCTGCAACCTCGACCCGCGCGGCATCCGCAACTCCCCGACCGCCGACTTCACGCCCTGGCTGAGCTGGTACAAAGACCACGGCTTCAAGGGCGTCGGCGAATTCATGCCGAACCTGGCCTTCACCGACCCCCTCGTGCTGAACTTCTTCCGCCAAGTCGAGGCCTTCGGCCTGCCCCTGACCTTTGACATTTCGACGGCCATCGGCAACCATTACGGCCTCTATGACGACCAGGGGCTGCCGCAACTCGAGACCTGCCTGAAAATGTTCCCGCGGCTGGTCATCATCGGCCACGGCCCGGCCTTCTGGAGCGAACTGGGCGCCCTGGCGCCAGGCGACGACCGCGCCTCGTACCTCAAGCACCCGATCCACGCCGAGGGGGCCGTCGTCCGGCTGTTCCGCCAGTATCCGAACATGTGGGCCGACCTCTCCGCCGGCAGCGGCTACTACGCCATGTCCCGCGACCTGGACTTCGCGGCCCGCTTCCTGACCGAATTCCAAGACCGGGTCATGTTCGGCACCGACATCTGCAACCCCACTTCCCTCTGCCCCATGGACCAGCTCCTCCTGGAACTGCGCGACCGCGGCCGGCTGACCCCGGAGGCCTTCGCGAAAATCGCCCGCGGCAACGCCATCCGCCTCCTGGGCCTGTGTAATCGGTCACCCATTGAGAATTGAGCGATAGAGGAGTCAACGCTTGAGCGCCTCAGGGCCTGAGGCGCCTACTT
>JAKLHU010000009.1 GCA_022709995.1 Verrucomicrobiota bacterium
GGCCTGGGGCGCCTACTGGGCGTGTGGGTGGATGGGAGCGCCCCAGAGGCCTGGGGCGCCTACTGGGCGTGTGGGTGATGGGAGCGCCCCAGAGGCCTGGGGCGCCTACTGGGCGTGTGGGTGGATGAGAGCGCCCCCGAGTCGGCGCCCCGAGTAGGCGCCTATTGGATGGGCATCAACGCCGCCTGGGCGAATTGGGCTTCCTTGACCAGGCAGTCGGCCAGGGACGCACTTTGAAGAAATCCCGGGAGGACGTTGTAGGAATACGTCTCGATTTCGAGGGTCGGGCAGAGCGATGGCGTTTTGCGGACGGCGGCGAGGACGGCCTTCAACTCCGCGTTGGCGGATAGAAGTCCGCCCGTCAGATTGTCGAGAAAGATCGGCACGTGGAAATGGCATCGCCACTCGCCATCCTGGCCGAACTGATTGGCCGCGTCAGCCGGGAGCGGGAGGTCTTCCCAGGTCTGGGTGACGGCGTGGTTGCGGATGACCCTGGTCTGGTGCAGATACACCCGGTCTTGAAAATTCCGGCATAGGAACTGTTGTGCGGCAAGGGACGGCGCTCGGATGGCGGCGCTCAGCTGGATTTTGGCGATGGGGATGTCCTGGTCGAGCAGCAGTTGCAGTCCGGCGCCAGGTTGGCGGCCGAGCAGTTCCTGGTGGCAGGTGTCGTAGCAGACGCCCAGAAATCCGGCATGCTCATGAGAACGCAGCCGCCGATGGTAGAAGTTGGCGAATTCCGCCGGGTCTTCCCAGAGGCAGTCCGGTTCCATTTCGAATCCCAAGCGGATAGTTTTGCCGGTTTGCCGGTGGATTCCAGCCAGGTGATCCGCCACGGCAAGGATGTTGGCGAGCATGGGTTTTTCGCCGGCGGCCGGGAAATGGCGGCGATAGCCGGCCGGCAGGGTCGAGATGCTGCCCATCGTGTCCGGCGGCAGCAGGCTGGCCAGCAGATCGGCCACCGCCATCGTGTAATCGCGCCGTTCCGGACAAGTCCAGTCGGGATGATAGACATTGGTTTTGACGGGCTCGTCGTGGAATCGGCCGTAGGGGAAGGCATTGGCCGTCACGGCGCCGAAGCCGGCGGCACGCAGCTGGGACGCCCACGCCGCCCTGGCGTCATCGTCGCGGTGCAGCGCCGCCGCGGTGGCGGCGTCCAGCCACAATCCGACCGGGAACAGCCGGTGCGCAAAGCCGGGCAGGCGGTTTTTCACTTCCGTCAGGCAGCCGCATAAAGCCGTCAGCTTGGCCTGGGGGGTCGTTCCGGGGAACACATTCATGCAATGGCAAAGGACAGGCTGCCCGGGAAGGGCTGGGGTCGTGGTCATGGTTACACGTCCTGAGGCACGTACTGGTCGGTACTGACGGCATTTTCAAAACGGGTGTAGCGCGGCAGGAAAATCATATCGACGGTTCCGGTGGCGCCATTGCGGTTTTTGGCGATGATCAGCTCCGCCGGGATGCCATTGGTGTCATCTTCCTTTTGCTCATACTGCACGCCGCGGTCGCGGTGGAGGATGGCGACGACGTCGGCGTCCTGCTCGATGGCGCCGGATTCGCGCAGATGGCTGAGCTTGGGTTTTTCGCCTTGTTCGGCCTGCCGGTTCAGCTGGGCCAGAACCACGACCGGGATGTTCAGCTCTTTGGCCATGGCCTTCAGGGCGCCGGAAATCATGGCGACTTCGTTTTCACGGCTGGCATTGCGGCCGACGTGGCCTCGGATCAGTTGCAGGTAGTCGATGAAAATGACCTTGACGCCGTGCTTGCTGTGCATGCGGCGGGCCTTGGCCCGCAGTTCGAGAATGTCAATGGCGCCGGTGTCATCAATGACAATGTGCGAATTGCTGATCTGGTCGCAGGCGCTCCCGACGTCCAGCTGCCAGCGCTGTGACGACAGGGTGCGGTTTTTGAATTCGCTCATGCTGACCCGTGCCGCGCTGCAGATAAGGCGCAGAACGAGTTGCTGGGCAGGCATTTCCAAACTAAAGAAGCCGACAGGCGTCGCGGCGGTGCCCATGGCGATGTTGGCCGCCATGTTGAGGGCCAGGGCCGTCTTGCCGATGGATGGCCTGGCCGCCAGCACGAACAATTCGCCGGGCCTGAGACCGGTGATCATCCGGTCCATGTCAAAGCCGGTGCGCAGGCCAAGTGCGTCGGTGTTGCCTTGCAGCAGCAGTTCGAGGTAGATGACGGCTTCCTGCACCAGCGGCTTGATATGGAGAAGGTCTTTGGCTTCGTTCATCCCGGCGACATCGAAAATCTGCTGTTCGACGGTGTCCAGGAGGGTTTGGACATCATCATCCGTGTCGTAGCAGCGCATGATGGTGTCGGTACAGGCGGCGATGATACGCCGGAGAATGGCGTTTTGACGGACGATGTCAATGTAGTGGTCGATATTGGCGGCTGTCGGCACGGAGTCCATCAGCTGGGTGATGTAGCTGCGGCCGCCGATTTCTTCCAGCCTGCCGCCGCGTTCAAGGTGGTCGGCGAGGATGACCGGATCGAGACTGGCTTCGCCTTTGCCGGCGCTCAGTTCCAGCATGGCGTTGAAGAGTGTCTGGTGGGCGCCCCGGTAGAAGGCGCCTTCCATGCGCAATTGTCCGAAGGCGGTGGCGGAGGCGTTCGGATCAATCATCATGCCGCCCAGGACGGCGACTTCGGCCTCGAGATTGTGTGGTTTGGGACGGTCGAGATTGAGGAGGGCAACCGTGGCGGACGGCGACTTTGCCGATGCGGCTGACGAGGAGGATGAGGACGGGGAAGTCATGGCGGAAAGTCTCCAGAGGGAAAATGGTTTCGCGGTTGGCCGTCACTAATGTCCACGGCGGGGATGGTTGCGGAGGGGGGCGCAGCGAGCCCCGTATCCGGCCGGGGAAGGCGCCGGGTCGCGGCTGGAGCGGTTGTGACTGGCGGTGCTGGGCTGGGGCAGGGGGGCGTCGCCGTCGGCCGTGAATCAGGCAAAGAAAGCCTGTTCGGCGGTCGGAGCGGTTTTTTCATAGGTCCGTCCGTCGATGATGGTCAGGTCTGGGCGTCCGGCGGCGGCCGGCACCTGTTGTCTTTCGACCATTTCGCGTCGGATCGTCACCGGCCGGGTGACCGCCAGCGGTCTGATGTTTTTCAGGTCGCGGATGGCGGCGATGGTTGCTTCGCGGATCACGTCGTGGGCGGCTTTGCGGGGGAGGAGCATGGCGCCCTGGCAGCTGCAGGCCTTTTTCACTTCGCCGGTATGCACTCCTGGGATCCATTCGCGGGCTTCCCGGCAGAGGAAATCATCGCCCGTGACCAAGATGGTCGGGACGCCGTAGTCGGCGGCGATGGCGGCGTCGATGCCGGTTTCGCCGACAGGCCGGCCGTTGAGCCACATGTTTTGCACGGTGGCGGAGGAGTAGGTATGCTCCAGCAGGGCGCCGGGGGTGCCGGCCATGGCATGGTAGCCCAGCAGGATGAGGGCATCGCTGCCGACCAGGCCCCACATGCGCACGGGCCCGGTCTGCCCTTGGACAATTTGCACGCGCTGGTCGACCTGGTCCCAGAGGAAATGGTTGCCGGCGCCGTGGCCGTCACGGGCGATGACTTCCTTGGCGCCCGCTTCGAAGCAGGCACTGGCGCAGACGTTCATCTCCTCGGTGTAATAGCGGCGGGCCGTCTGATAATGGGCGCCAGAGGCGGTGACGAATTCGGAACCGCTGATGCCGCTGATGCCTTCCATATCGACAAAAAGGTATATTTTCATGGTGGTTTCCAGTCGTCGGGGGCGTTTTTGGGGGTCGGGCCGGAAAAAGGCGGTCGCATTCTTGCAAACGCCGATTGATTGTCTATTATAGCATGAAGGCAGGGGATTGTCGAACGGTGCGGTCGTGAAAGGAATCATGAAGGAGTGTTTTCAGGCAGTGGCACGGGTGCTGCTTCGGCCGTTTCGAGGAGCGGCGCCGGTGGTCTTGGCGGAGGAAAGGGAGCTGGCGGGGGTCTACCAGCTGGCGCTGTTTCTGGCATTGTCCGGGCTGCTGTTCGGGCAGGCCGCCGGCCGGATGCTCAGTGCCTTGTTGGCGGAGGGGCAGTGGCCGGCAGTACGCTTTGGCATTGGGCTGCTGCCGTTTCAAGTTGCGGCGTTTGTCGGCGCCATGGCCGGCCTGTATCCGTTTTGGCGCCGGTACGGCTGGCGCCAGCTGCTGGCCTTGCCCCGGGACGCTGATGATGGCGGCGATGGCGGCGTCGCCCGGGGAGTTGCCAGTGGCGTGCGAGCACTCCTTCTGTTGTATCCGGTTCTGTTGGCCGTCAACGCCGCCAGCTCCTGGGCGTGTCACCGGCTTGGCATTCCGACGCCGCCGCAGTCTCTGCAGGTTTATGCCGAGCAGTCGCCGGGAATGGCGTTCTGGCTGCTGGCGGCAGTCAGCGTGGTGATTTTGGCGCCGGTCACCGAGGAGATTCTTTTTCGGCTGGTCGTCTATCGTGCCCTGATTGGCGTCTGGCCGCGGCAAGCCGTGATTGTGACTTCGGCCGTGTTTGCGGCGGTGCATGTCACGCCGCAGTATGTCCCAGGTCTTTTCCTGGTCGGCATGGTGTTGCAAAAGGCTTTCTGCCAAGGCGGGTTGCGTCACGCCATTATCTTGCACTGCCTGTACAATCTGGTGTCGCTGCTGATATATTTGTCCGTTCACGCCTTGGGGTGGTGACGGTACGGGGCGGGATTCAGCGGTTGCCGTCGAGAGCCCAGTCGATGGGCTCGGCTGCCCGTTCAGCCAGGAGCTGGTTGGTGCGCGTAAAGAGTCGCGAGCCCAGGAAGCCCCGATAGGCCGAGAGCGGCGACGGATGTGCGCACTGGATGACGACATGCCGGGCGTCATCGATGAGCCTGGCTTTGTCTCTGGCGGCGTTGCCGAGCAGGATGAAGGCCAGGGTGCGGTCCTGGCGGCTCGACAAGGCTCTGATGACGGCGTCGGTGACTTTTTCCCAGCCGCAGTCGCGGTGCGAGCCGGGCTGGTGGGCGCGGACGGTCAGGACGGTGTTGAGCAGGAGGACGCCGTGCCGGGCCCAGGCCGCCAGCGAGGGACTGGCTGGCATAGGCCGGCCGAGGTCCGAGGAGTATTCCTTCAGGATGTTGCGCAGCGAAGGCGGCGCCGGCACGTCGTCGGGCACGGAAAAGGCCAGTCCGCAGGCCTGGCCGTCATCATGGTAGGGGTCTTGGCCGAGCCAGACGGCCTTGACCTCGGCGAAGGGGGTCAGGGCCAGGGCCCGGTAGATGTCCGGCCGGGGCGGAAAAACGACTTGGCCGGCGGCGTCTTCGCGCTGCAGGAAAGCCCTGATTTCGGCCAGCGCGGGCGCCGGCAGAAATGGCCGCAGGGCCAGTCGCCAGTCGGGAGGGAGTGCCGTCATGGTCGTCATGGTCGTCATGGTTGGGCGGGCGGCGAGGGGCCGCCGGCAAGTCCAGCCAGCCGGGCGGCGAGGCGGCGCTCGCAATCCTTGCTCAAGAGTATTCCACGGCCACGATTTGGGCCATGTTCAGGGTTGGAATGGTGAACGCGATGCGGTTGCCGGCGCAGGTGAACGGCAGCAGCGTTCCCTCCGGAACCAGCCGGACTGTTGTGGGCGGCTGGCGGACGGCGAAGGTGACTTGGACATCCGCCAGAGGGATGATGTCTTCGATGACTTCGACGTTGCCGCGTTTGACCGGAGCGGCGTAGAGCAGATGCAGAAGATGACGGTTTTCCTGTTTCTGCCAGGTGATGTTGGCACGTCCACAGGACGGCAGCGAACAGGTCAGCAGCCGTTCGGGATAGAGCCGGTCGAGGCAGTTCAGGACAAAGTCGCGGTGCAGGCGCATGCCTTGCTCGTGGTAGATGCCGAAGAGGGGATGGGAGAGGTAGATGATGTTGCCGTGCTGGATGGCGGCCGGCCATTCCGCCTTCGCGCCCGCCGGGCTGTTGCGGTGGGAGCAGAAGTGGGCGTAGGTGCGGTTGAAGACGGGCGCCCAGGTGGACGCGAGGGTCTGCGCCTGGTCCGGGCGGCAGGTCATGCCGCCGCGATAGGTCAGGAAAGGCGACGTGACCAGGTTGTTGGACACCTCCGGGCCGGCTTCGATGAATTCCACGTCCCAGGGCGACCGGCCCAGGCATTCGGCCCCCAGGTCGAGAGCAAAGCGCTCGCCGTTCATGTCCAGGCCGCTTTCATAGGACGCCAGGATGCTGCCGCCTTGGGCGAGAAAACGGCTGAGCTTGTCGCGGAGACCGGGGTCAAGCCGGGCCTGGTCCGGCAGGATGATCAGCCGGTAGGGGGACAAGTCCATGGTCTCGTCAATGATGACATGGGGTATTTGCCTTTCCATCAGCATCTTGGTGGCGCCGAAGACAGCGCGGTCGTGGTCGTCGCCGAAAAGCATTTCCATGGTGGCCAGAATGGCGACGTCGGCTGCGGGGCGGGCGTTCTTCAACCAGGGTTCGCGTGTTTCCAGATACTCATAGGCATGGCCGATGATCCGGTACGTCTCGGGGTCCATGCGGCCGGAGGGATGGAGTTGGTCGCCGACGGAGGCGAGGCATCCCAGGCTGGCGATCTGGGCGCATTCGTAGCGGAGGGCGTCCGGGTGCTTGAAGCCGCCGAATTCGCCCCAGGCCGTATGGAATTTGCCGGTCATGCCGACGACTTGTCCGGGTTGCAGCTGGGTGAAATAGCGCGCATTCATGGGGAAGAAGTCATAGCCCCAGCCGCCGCTGGGCAGGGATTCGATTTCGAGATGGCTGTCATACGCGAACAGGTCGTGGCGGCCTTTTTTGCTGGAGCCGTTGTGGAAGACGGTGGTTTTCGGGTTGATGCCCCAGATGAGGTCGGTGGTAGCTTTCAGGTAGCGCTTGTAGGTCAGGGCGGCGAATTGCTTCTGATCGTCAGGTGAAGCGGGGTTGAGGCCAAGTTCGCGCATGGAGGCTTGGCAGCGTTCGCAGCTGCAGGGCAATTCGCGGGTGATGTCGAACCAGATGCCCTCCGGGTGATAGCGTTGGAGGACTTCGGCCGTCACGTCCAGGACTTGCTGGAGGTAGGGCGAGTTGAGGCAGAGGTTCCGCCATCCCGGGGGGCGGGTGCTGTGCGGGTGTCCTTCGCCGGGGCCGCCGAGGATTTTGCCGTCCGGGGAACGGATGCACCAGTCGGGGTGTTCGCGGGAAGCCTTGTCATTCCAGCCGACGGTGATGTAGACTTCGGCGTTGACGCCTTCCTCGCGGCAGACCTTGAGCATGCCCCCGACCAGGTCGGTTTTCAGGTTGGGGTGCGTCAGGCCATGCACGGCGTTGGGATAGTAGCACCAGCCATGGTGGCAGCAGGCGAAGAAATTGATGGACTGGACGCGTCCGCGGCGCAACTGTTCGGCGAACTGTTTTTCGCTGAACTGGCCGCCGATATCAAGGCAGTGTTCCGAGGTGTGGAAGTCAAGGTGAATCTGGCGGTTGGGCAGATTGGTCGCGAACATGCGGCGTTCTCCAATATAATAATGATTTAAGACGGCCGGCTCCCGGG
The DNA here is from genome assembly GCA_022709995.1 of Verrucomicrobiota bacterium. Taxonomy (GTDB): domain Bacteria; phylum Verrucomicrobiota; class Lentisphaeria; order Oligosphaerales; family Oligosphaeraceae; genus JAAZKI01. The sequence continues at coordinate 7,504 of JAKLHU010000009.1, forward strand.
GGGTCGGCGGCGGACGCGCGTCTGGCCTCGGGGAGAGGTGACTAATATACTCCGCGTCGACGGCGAGCGGAAGCCCGGGCGGCGGTTTCCCGGAAAAAGACGTAATCGGTCACCCATCAATAATGGCGGTCCTAGTGGACAGGCGCGCCAAGGTGGCGCCTCAGGCCCTGAGGCGCTCAAGCGTTGACTCCTCTATCGCTCAATTCTCAATGGGTGACCGATTACAAAAAGACAGCTTGCCGGAGGCCAGGGGCGCTGGCGGCGGTTGGCGGCGGTTGAACAATTTGCTGGGCGGGGTGTCTGACAAAGCATGGCACTGTGGTATATTAGGCCGTGGTCCGGGTGGTTTCCGGTCCTGCCGCGTCGGCCAGTCGACACGTGATACAAAGTTATTCGGGAACTGGCATGCATAAAGTGACAATGGCTTTACTGCTGGTGGTGATGGCTGTCTTGCGCGGCCAGTCGCTGGACAGCTTTCTGGAGGAGCGCGGGCGTCGTTTGTGGGACACGACCGGGCGCATGGTTCTCGAGTCTTTTCCGGGCACCCTGGGCTGGAGTGCCGCCGACTTTACGCAAATGCGGTACTCGGCGGACAGCGTTGGCCGGAAGCTGACGTTTGCCGGCATCCCCTTGCCCGAGGTCATCTTCTATTATGACGACAAGGCGGTGGACAAGCTATCCCGGAAGCTGGTCTCCCTGCAAGTATCGGTGTTCAACCGCGGCGATTGCGGCGCCTGGGACAAGAAGCGTTTCCAGGCGGCGCAGACGGCCGTGGAGAAGCGTCTCTGGGAGTTGACGCGCGACCGCAATCCCAGCCGGAGTCGCCGTTTTCTCGACCAGGCGCGCATTGAGCAAGCCACTTGGCGGGCGCCCGGCTATGACGCGTCCCTGCGCTGGAGTGGCCGCGGGGACGAGAACGAATACATCACCCTGCTGTTTGCGGAGCGCGGTTCCACCGGCAAGCTCGGCGAGGAAATCCGCGCCAGCCTGAACCGCGGCGAGCTTCGCGACCGCAAAATAAAGGACCGCGACGGCGCCATTCGCCTGGAAATCCCGCCGGTGACCCAGGGCGGCAAGGGCTATTGCGTCGGCGCCACCTTGGAACGTGTGTTGAAATACTTCGGCTCGGAGGTCGACCAGCACATGATTGCCCAAATCGCGGAGTCGGACGCGAAGGCCGGCACCAGCATGGACGTCGCGCTGCAGGCCTTGAAGAATGCCGACCGCAAACTGTACGTGCGGATCCAGGATGTTTATGTCGACGACAGCTTTGCCACGTTGGCCGGATTGAACAATCTGTTTGAAAAATACAACCGGCTGGCCCGGCAGAAGCGTCTGCCGGAGGTGGATGGCTCCTTGCGGCCGCGCGGCGGGGTGGTTGACCCGTCCGACCAGCTTGCCCGTATGGATCCGTCGGTGTTCATCGCCAGCCGGCAGAAGCGCGATCGAGGCGCCAAGTGGTTCATGCAGGAAATCCGCAACAACATTGACCGGTCCTATCCGTTGTGCTGGTCGCTGATCGTGTTCCCCCAGGACACCCAGCAAGGCCAATTTGGCTTTCACATGCGCCTCATCAATGGCTATAACGTGAAGAATAACACGATTGTCTATACGGACACCTGGGGGCCGGAGTCGGCGGCAAAAACCATGCCTCTGGACGAGGCCTGGGCCAAGACCACGCATCTGATTCTGGTCTCACCGCGTTGAGTCGCCGAGACCGCGCCGGCGCCCCATCGCCCCATCGCCCAACTGGCGGCCGGTCGTTGAACGCGCCTGGCGCCCCTGAACAATAGGGTCATCGGCCGCCGCGCGGCGGCCAGCTGGCCCGGGAAAGTCTTTCCAAAGCAGTTTATTGAAAAATAGCCATGCCTCAAACCGTGGGAAAGATGCTTCGGCATCGAAAAAGGGAGCTTCCGCATGAACGAATTCACGTACTACATTCCGACCAAGATCATGTTCGGTCCCGGCACCCTCAGCGCCTTGAGCAGTGTCCGCCTGCCCGGCCGCAATGCCTTGATTGTGATTACGGCCGGAAAGTCCGTGCGGGCCAACGGCTACTTGGAGCGGGTGCAGAATCTTCTCGCCGTCAATGGCTGCCGCCACGTGGTTTATGACCGCATTCTGCCCAATCCGATTCATGCCCATGTCATGGAGGGGGCGGCTCTGGCCCGCCAGCATGAATGCGACTTCGTCATTGGTTTGGGCGGCGGCAGCCCCATTGATTCGGCGAAGGCGATTGCCGTCATGGCGACCAATTCGGGCGATTACTGGGACTATGTCGCCGGCGGCACCGGCAAGGGGCAGCCGCTGGAGCGGGCGCCTCTGCCCGTGGTTGCCATCACCACGACTGCCGGCACCGGCACCGAGGCCGACCCCTGGACCGTCATCACGCACGAGGAACGCCAGGAAAAAATCGGCTTCGGCAATGAAAACACCTTCCCGGTGCTTTCCATCGTCGACCCCGAGCTGATGCTGACCGTGCCGCCCCTGCTGACGGCCTACCAGGGCTTTGACGCCTTCTTCCACGCGGCGGAAGGCTATCTGGCCAATATCGCCACGCCCATCAGCGATGCCTTTGCCCTGCAGAGCCTCCGGCTGCTCGCCAAATCGCTGTCAACGGCCGTCGCGGACGGCCAGAATCTCGCGGCTCGGACCGACGTGGCCCTGGCCAACACCCTCTCCGGCATGGTGGAATCGACCTCGTGCTGCACGTCCGAGCATTCCCTGGCTCATGCCCTGAGCGCGTGCCATCCCGAGATGGCGCACGGGGCCGCCCTGCTGGCCATCTCCGAGGCGTATTTTAACTTTTTCGCGGACAAGGTCCCGGAGCGTTTCCGCGCCATGGCCCAGGCGCTCGGCCGGGATGGGCGGGAACCGCAGGAATTCATCGCGGCCATGATCCATATGCAACGCCAGTGCGGCGTGCATGGCATCCGCATGTCCGAGTTCGGCATCACGCGGGCCGAATTGCCGGCGCTGGTCGACAACGCCTTTGCCACCATGGGCGGGCTGTTTGTGCTGGATCGCTATACGCTCAGCCGCGACGACGCGCTGGGAATTTTGACGGCAGCCTACCGTTGAGGCCGGCCCGAAAGGCCCAACCGCGCCCCTGGCAGCTTTTTCCGGTCATGACCGCCTTGGGCCTGCCGGCGACGACCCCTCGTGCGAATGCTCTGGGGGGAGCCGTCGGCGTTGGGCGTGGGCGGGGACGGCTACGCCCTCCCCGCGCGGGACAAATTTGGTGGATGGAAAATCACCCGCCACAAAGCGCAGAATGGTGCGACCCTTGCGCGCGCGGCAAATTTCAACGGCGGGGGGATGTATCTGACTATCACCTGGTGCGACCCTCGCGCGCGCGGCAAATTTCAACGGCGGGGGGATGTATCTGACTATCACCTGGTGCGACCCTCTCGCGCGCGGCAAACGGCGTCCTCTTCCTTCTTCATCACATAAGCGACCCTCGCGCGCGCGTGACAAATATGGTGGGGGCCCCCTTTTGGGTGGGTGGGCTTGATTTCTGGAACCCGCCGAAAAAGTTGCCTCCAAAACGGTTTTTTTCAAACAGTTTTTGACAGAATCATAGTGATTTTGTGCCGCCGCGGTATTGTGGATGCTGGCGGATGTGGCGTTTTCCACGTCATCTGCTTCTCATTCCCGAATTTCTTCATCACGCTTACCCTGCGCCGCCCGTCGTCAATCAGGACGACGGCATTTTCGCCGAGAGGGCGGTTGGTGTGTGCCGTTCCGGGGTTCCCCAGGTGTTTTTCGGACGAGGTCTGCGCCGGGGCGATGCATTACGGTACGTGTCGCCATGCTGGTTCATTATGGCTGGCGGTGGTTTTTGAGCCACGCCTCGGTCATGGGGGCGACGGCGGCGGTCGAGCGGACGGGGTCGGTGTGGTAGATGGCGGCGACTTCATCCAGGGCGATGCTGACTTCCGGCGTCGGTTCGCCGTTGTTGGCGGCGAGGAGGGCGTCGATGCGGGCGCGGAGGACGAGCAGGCGCCAGCGCCAGGCCTGGCGGGCCCAGTCCGGCAGGCCGGCGTCCAGGCTGCTGGCCGCGCGCCAGGCGTCTTCGGCGCCGCGGCCGTCCGGGACTCCGGCGGGATTGAAATAGATGTCAGTGGAGCGGGCTTTTTGGTACCCTGGCCGGGGCGTCAGGGACCAGTGCAGGGTGGATTTGCCGCAGTGGTTGCGTTCCAATTGGCGGAGGAGGGCGATGAATTCCTCGGTGCTTGGGCAGCCGTATTCGTAGCGGCAGTATTCGCGCATAATGTCTTCCCAGGCGTTGTTGCCGTTCCAGTAGAAGGCCGCGTAGGCGACTTTGTTGATGTCTTCGAAGATGCCTTCGGAATAGATCATGCCGCCGGCGGAGATGGTGCAGTTCTGTCCCCACAGGCGGGCGAACCGTTCCAGGAGCGGGCTGGCGCCCATGCCGCCCCAGGGGAATCGGCCCCACATGCTGATTTCCGGGAAATTGATCAGGGCCTTGCCGGGAAAGCGGCCGCGGCGGCGCGGGAAGACGGGGAATTCGGCGTGCGAGTCGGCCAGGATGATGTCGAACCAGTCGCTCTTGCCGGTGTTGATGTAATCGTCGAGGCCCTGCCATTCCGGTTCGCCGTGGTAGTCGAACAGCCAGGTGCTGAAGCTGATTTGGCAGCCCGGGAAATGCCGGCGGTAGAGCGGGGCGACGCGTTCGCCGGTTTTCAGCATGCCGTTGCATCCCCAGGGAGCGCATTGCGGGCAGGCGCAGCCGCCCTGGTCGTAGGACCACAGGGAGGATATCTTGGGCTCCAGGTCGGCAAACCAGGCGATGGTGTCGAGGTGATTTTTGAGGATGAGATTCAAGCCCTCCTGGGTGGACGGGCAGACTTCGCAGCCATAGAAGCTGCGTTTGGGATGGGTGGCGCGCAGGTGCTCCGGGGTGTTGGCGTAGCCCTCGTTCATCAAAGTCAGCACGGCCGGTTCCATGCCGACGGCCTTGCCGGTCTGATATAGCTCGTGCAGGCGTGCGATGAACGGCGCCAGGGCGGGATCGTCGGCGCTTTCGAAGTGATGCTTGTCCGCCCACAGGGCGAGATAATTGTAGCCATAGAGCGCCAGGTCCTCGATGTATTTGGCGACCTTTTCCACCGGGGCGACGTGGTAGAAGTTGTAGAAGTGGCTGGCGAAATAGGCGATGCGGACCGGTTTGGCCGGGGCGGTGGCGCCGCGCCAGGGGCCGATGGCGAAGTCGCCGCCGCGGAAAGTGCCGGTGCGGAGGAGTTTGCCGAGGCCATAGAGCAGGGCGGGGGCGCTGGCGCCGGCCAGGCGGATGTTTTTTTCCAGAGTCTCGGCAATGGCAAAACCCTCGGCCGGCAGGGCCGGGTCCAGGGCCAGGACCAGGGCGTTGCCCGCCGCCGGATCGAGGTCGGCGGCGTCAGAAGCAACCGTCCAGGGCGCGCCGCCGCGGTCGGCCAGGCGCTGGTTGAAAATGCGGACGGCGTTGAGCAGGAAGTCGTTGGGGGGGCTGGCCAAGATGATTTTACCGGGCATGATGGTGACTCTCTTCGGGGTTGGGGTGACGCTCACGTTGCCGTCGGCGAGCTATGGCTTTGGCGCAGTTCTTCGTACCAATTGAGGAAGGCCGCGGTTTGCCGTTCCAGGCTGAATTCCTGTCCGCGCCGGGCGGCGGCGGCACGGCGGCGGAGTTGGTTCTCCCTGCAGTCGCTGAGCAGGTGGATGATTTTGGCGGCCAGTTCCGGCGGGTTGCCGGGGGGGCAGAGGCAGCCGGTCACGGCGTCGATGATTTGTTCCGGGATGCCGCCGACGGCGGTGGCGGCCACGGGGGTGCCGCAGGCCATGGCCTCGGTGATGGTTTTGCCGAAGGCCTCGGCGCGGGCCGTATGCACGAAGACGTCGGCGGCACGGTAGTAGCTCGCCAGCCGGCTGGGGTTGGAAATAAATGGCACGCAACGTATATTGAGCTGGCGGAGTGCGGCGGCGGGGGTTTTGATGCCGACGCCGACGAACAGCAGGTCCGGCAGGCGTTCGGCGACCAGGCGGATGGCCTCCTGCAAGGTTTGCGGGTCTTTGAAGACGCTGTGGCTGGCGGCGGCGGCGAACATGGCGATGGGAGTTGCCGTTGGCAGGCCCAGTTCGCGCCGGGCGGCATCCTGGTCGCCGGGCTTGAACACACTGGTATCGATGCCATTCGGGATGACTCTGTAATCGACGGCTGTCAGCATGGATTGCCGGGCCTGGTCTAGTAGCCACTGCGAGGGCGCGGTCACATGGAAGCGGGTGGCGGCATAGATGCCGGCTTTTTGACGCCAGTTGTCGGCGGTGGCGTCGCGTCGGCAGCGCGGGTAGACATCCAGTCGCGGGCATTGGCCGCAGCCATTTTTCCAGCGGTCGCAGTCCATGAAGTAGGCGCAATGTCCGGCGAGCATCCAGGTGTCGCGCAGGTTGAGGATCAGCGGCGCCTGCCGGGCCAGTTCGGGCAGGATACGCAAGTCAAAATACCAGCCGTGGAGGTTGTGGCAGTGGATGACATCGGGGGGGGCCGGGCACCGGTTGACGATTTGCCGGCAGCCGGGAAAGTCCATTTCATCGCGGCCGGCCCGCCAGTCGGCCAGTCGGGCCGGC
>JAKLHU010000090.1 GCA_022709995.1 Verrucomicrobiota bacterium
ATACGCCGCTGCCCACCCAAAGAGCCTGTAACCTGCAAATTGTCCCAGCGGAGCGCCGGGTTGTACACTGACCGATTACTCGTCGCCGGGGAAGCCCGGTGACGGGCGGCGCGACGTGTCGCGGTCGGTTTCACGTTTTGGCCAGGGCGCGGGCGGGCCCCTGCTGGTTGAATTGATAAATGGCGAGCAGCGGCGAGGACCGACTCTGGGCCGGCGCCAGCGCCGCCAGGGAAAAACGCAATCCGTGCGATTCGAATTCCGCGGCCTTGGCGGCAATCGCCTCCAGCAGGCGCTGCCGCATGCTTTTGCCGGCCTCGTTGGCCAGCCATTCCCAGGCGGCGGAATTGGCGAGGAGGATTTCCTGGCTGCCGGCCAGCACCACCGTCGGCTCCGGGAAGACGGCGATCAGACTGTCGGCCGTTTTGCGCATGTCGGCCAGCTGGCTGCGGCTGGCGTCTTCCGAGCGCAAGCGCTCGGCCAGGATGGTGTTGCACAGACTGGCCAGACTGTCGAGCTGCTGATTCTCCTGGCCCGGCAGAAACACGGACTCGGCCGGGTTGTTGAGAGCGGTACGCAGCAGACTGGTGATTTGCTCCAGCGGCTGCACCAGCAGTTCCTGCAGATGCGAGTGGCCTTTCAGAATCGTGTAGAGGACGCTTGACAGCACCGCGACCAACAGCCAAATGGTGACATCCAGGCGCTGCCGGCTGGTCTGCATGACATGAGCCAGGCGTGCCTGGCGCTCCAGGATGACGTCCAGCAACGCCTGCCGGATCTTCTCCTGGTCGTCGGCCACGGCTACCCATTCCGCGGCGGACGGCTGTTCCGGGAGCCGTTCCATCTCCCGACCATATTGCTCGATGAGCTCTGGCAATCCTGACTCCGAAGGGGCCTCGGCTTCGCCGGTGCCGGCCGTCATGTCCCGGATGGCGGCCGCCTTTTCTCGCAAGTCGGCAATGTCTTGCCACCGGTCCTGGCCCCGGCGGTCCTCGCCGGGGCTGTCCAAGAGGCGCTGGCCCGGCCGCGCCAGCAGGCGCACCATGTCCCGCGCCATCTCGGTCACGGTGCCGGCCAGCCGCTGTTCCTGCTTCAGGCGGAGCCTCAACTGGGCGTGCATCCAGAGGGCGACCAGCCCGCCAATCAGAAGCAGGGCTGAACTCATGGTCAGAAAAAATTGCGGTGATTTTTTTGCGCTCATGGTTATGCGGGCAAGCCGACCGGCCGGTTGGCGGCCGTCGCTAAATAGTGCTGTCGCCAGGTGGACGGCGGCTCATGGGGCGGGCGGGGAACGGCGTCTGGCGGTCAATCGTCGGCGAGATTGTCGAAGTATCCTTGAATCAAAATAACCGGCGTGCCCTTGTCACCGGAGCCGCTGGTCAGGTCGCAGAGGCTGCCGAGCAGGTCGGTCAGCTGCCGCGGCGTGGTTCCCAGGGATTCCTCTTTTCCGACCAGGTTGGTGTGTTTGGCCCGGATCCGTTCCAGAATGGCGGTGCGGACCGCCGCGTCGTCGCTCGTACCCTTCTGCGTCTCATCCGCCAGATATTTCAATTTCAGTTCGCTGGGGGTGCCACGAAGCCCGGCCGTGAAACCGGGCGACACGACCGGATCGGCCAGCTCCCAAATTTTGCCGACCGGGTCTTTGAAGGCGCCGTCGCCATAGACCATGACTTCGACGCGCTTGCCGGTCAACGCCAGCAGGCGGGCCTGAATCCGCTCCACCAGGGCCTGGCAGTCGCGGGGAAAGAGTTTGACTTTTTCATCGTCCGACTTGTTGGAGCCGAGCAGGCCGTAATCGGCGTTGAAGCCGGCGCCGAGCTCGACCGGCGCCGTGCAGAGATCGTCCAGCCCCAGCACGATCTCGGCGCCGGCGGCCCGCAGGCGCCGCTTGCTCCGGGCGCGGCTGTGGATGTCGGCCGTCAGCACCTGCCGGGCAAAGGGCAGGATGGCGCAGACGTCGTTGGCGAAATGGACCACAGCCTTGTCGGCGCCGACGATTTCCTTGTACAAGGCGACGTAGTCGATGCCGGTGAACGGGTGCGGGACCTTGGCGCCGAACAGTTCCCGGTAGCGTTTTTCGTCCAGGACGTCCGTATAGGGATTGACCGGCGCCCGGTCAAGGAGCTCGGGGTCCATCAGGTGGTTGCCGACTTCGTCGGCCGGGTAGCTGAACAGGAGGTGCACCTTGTCGGCGCCGCGGGAGATCGCCCGCAACAGGACGGCAAAACGGTTGCGGCTCAGGATCGGGAACGTCACCCCGATTTCGCCGGACGGGAATTTGGTTCGGACGTCCTGGGCGATCTGGTCGGCGGTGACGTAGTTGCCCTGGGTTCTGGCGACGACGGACTCGGTGATGCCGATCACGTCGCGGTCATGGAGCTGGTAGTTGTCTTGTTCGCAGGACGTCAGCAGGGCGTCGATGACCCGCTCGGCCAGATTGTCGCCCGAACGGAAAATCGGGCAGCGGATGCCGCGGACTTGGGTGCCGATGGTGCGCATGGAGATCCTTTTCTGAAATGCCGTTTCTGCGGGCGGCGGCGACGACGGCCGGGGCCCTGCTGGCCCGGTCCGGGCGGTGGCCGGCGCCGGGAGCCGAATCATTTTCTCACGATCCGGCGGAGGTGCTCGAGGCTGATTTTGGCGCTTTCGAACTGCGGGCGCTGGCAGACGTCCTGTTCATAGATGAGCCATTGGCAGGTGGTGGCGCGGGCGGCGGCGACGATGGCCGGGAGGTCGATGCGGCCCTGGCCGAGTTCGGTGAAGATTTCCTCGCCCTTGGCCATGTCCTTCATGTGGATCTGGGGCACGCGCCGGGCGTACTTGTTGATGTAGCGGACCGGGCATTCACCGCCCTTGACAATCCAGTAGACGTCGAGTTCGGCCTGGACCTGGACCGGGTCGGTGCGCTGGAACAGAAGGTCAAGCGCATACTCGCCGTTGATCTTCTCGAATTCGGCGGCGTGGTTGTGATAGGTGAAGGTCAGGCCCTGGGCCGCGGCTTCCCGACCCGCCTTAGCGCAGACGCGGACCGTGTCTTCCAAGGTGTCATGGAAGGGCCCGCCATGACTGACCGTGACATACCGGCAGCCGAGGGCACGGGCGTAGTCGAACGTCTTGTTGGCCGGATTGTCGAACTCCTTGGCATTGACATGCATGCCGCACGTGCTGATGCCGGTCTCCCGCAAAAAAGCGGCCAGCTCCGCCGGCTCCAGGTCGCCGAAATAAAACGCGAATTCGACGCCGTCGCAGCCGAGCCGGGCGAGATCGCGCATGACGCCCTTGAAGTCCTGCTTCAGGGGTTCGCGGATGGTATAGAGCTGAATGCCGATCTTCATGTCCTGCATGGCGTTACCAGTCCTTTCCCAGTAATTTTTCCACGTTGCGGTAGAGGATGTTATGCTTGTCGTCCTCGCTGATGTCGGCGGAGAGCACGCCGCCGACGTGCTGGTATTCGTCAAACCAGGGCATGTCGGTGCCGAACAGCAGGCGATGGCTGCCGATGTCGGCGCAGAGCCGTTCGATGACGGTATGCTGGCCGGGCAGAGAGGTCAACTCGAAATAGACATTCGGGCAGGCCTCGGCGACGCGCTTGGCGCCGTCCCAGTCGCCGGAAAACGAATGCCCCATGAAAAAAGTCGCCTGCGGATAGCGGGTGGCGGCTTCCAGCATCACGTCGGCGCCGTTGAACGCGCTGCCGCCCCAGGTATGGACGAGGATGGGCAGGCGGCGTGCGGACGCGAAGTTCAGCGCGGCTTCATAGCGGGGGTCGGTCACCTTGACCTTGTGATAATCGGGCAGGAATTTGAAGCCGATGGCCAGCGGCGCCAGGCGGTCGTACTGGGCCAGGTCCTCGGCGATGAAATCAGGCTGATGGGGATTGATGCTGACGTACATGCGGAGGATGTCCGGGAAACGGGCGGTGATTTCATGGACGCGCGCATTGCGGAACGACCCCATCAGGGAATAGTGATGCGAGAAGACGAGGCGACGCACGCCGAGGCGGCGCATGTGGGCGACCATTTCCGGGGCTTCGCAGCGGGCGAAGAAAATGGCGTTGTGCGAGCCCATGTGACCATGCATGTCATAAATCGGAATGTCGGCGGCGCCGTTTTTCCAAAAGGCCTCGGCCAGCGACCCCGGCTGTTCCCACACTGAGCGGTTCATAGTGTAATTACTCCCTTTCCTTCGGGATCTCGTGGCAACGGAGACGCGCCGGCTTCAGGCCAGCTGGGCCCGGGCCAGAAGACGTTCGAGATTCTGGCCGGCAATCTGCCGGACCTGCTCCAGGGGCAGGCCGCTATGCCGGATCGACAGCATGGTGCTGCCGTGTCCAAACCGCGGATAGCCGCTGGCGTACAGCAGGCGGTCGGCGCCATACCGCCGGGCCAGGTCGGCGATGCCTTCCGGCACCCAGTATTCCGACAGCTCGACATAGCAGCCGGGAAAATTCTCCAGCAGCGGCCGGATGTTGCGATCCGACCCCCAGAGGCCGAGCTTGGCGACGATGACCGTCGCCGCCGGAAATTCGCGCAGGAAGTCATAGACGCCGCGCCAGGCGCCGTCCATGACCGGCGGCGAGAGGATGACGGGGACGCGTCGTTCCGCCGCGGCGTCCAGCAGCCGGCCGACCGTCAACCGGCAGGCCTGCCAGCGATGCGCGACCGGAAACAAGTTCAAGGCGCCGATGCGGTTGGCCGCCATGCGCGCGAAGAGCTCCGCCGGGGGCGGCAGTTCGCCGCACTGCGCCGGGAGGATGGTCCACACCCCGGTCAGGCGGCCCGCGGCGTCGTCGGCCTGGATGAGTTCCAGAAGGTCGGCGTTGGCGAACACGGCGCCGGCGGCTTCCGTGTTGCCGTGCGCCACCAGCGCCTTGTCCACCCCGTTGCGATCCATCTCGGCCAACAGTTCCGCGGCCGATCTTCCGCCCCGGTCGCCGCCAAGCATCGGCACGCCAATCTGGCACTGGGCGTCAAAAAACATGATGTCGTTCATAACCAAAACCGCTTTGGGATGAATGGTGAAGGGGCTCAGACGGGGAAAAAGCGCTGGCGGGAGGGCGTGGCGTCAAGCGATGCCGGCCTCTTTCAGGACATAGATGGCCGTAAAGGCGATGCTGGTCATCAGGTCGTCGAGGTTGACCTGTTCGGCGTCGCCATGGGCGTACTGCAGCAGACCGGCGCCGCTGGTGATCACGGGCATGCCGGGATATTCCCCGGCGAACAAGCGCGAGTCGCAGGACACGGTCCAGCCCATGACCGGCTGGTCCTTCCACATGCCGGCGGCCTTGGCCGCGGCAATGGCATGGCGCATGGTCGGGGAGTCGGGGTCGCCGTCAAAGGCCGCGTTGTGCAGCTTGTCATAGGTGACCTTGACGGTCGCCGGGCCGGCCTGGCCAGTCAGGCGCAGATACTGGTCGGCGCCCTGGCGGGCCGCCGCGCGCATCCGCGCCATGACTTCCTCGATGCTGTGGGTGGGCACGAAGCCCTGGCCGCCTTCCAGTTTCAGGACAGCCGCGGCCGGCTCGTCATGCAGCGACATGGTCAGGACGCCGCCGCAGAGCGCCCCGATCCTGGCCTTGGAGCGGACCAGGGCGCGGACGAAGCCGGCCATCTTGGTGATGGCGCCGTCGTTTTCCATGATCGAACCCATGTGCCCGGTCGAGCCGTGCACCCGGCAGACAAAACCGCGCGCCGTCTCTTCCAGGTCGAAATGATGGTCGACCTTGGGCTTGCCGGTGGTTGGATCGGCCATTTTCGTCTTGTCGCCGTAGAGGCCGATGTAGTCGGCCAGGGCGGCGGCGATGGCGTCTTCGACGATCTCCTTGACGCGGGGCGTAGCCTGACCGGCGAAAGCCAGGTCGAAGGCGACCTCGCCGCAGATCCGGCTGGGGTGCTCGCCGAAATGGCCGATCATGCCATGACAGGTCTGGACGGGGCGCTGCGGGAACAGCGCGTGGCGGCTTTCCGCCTTGATGGCGCGGCCTTCCCATTCCAGCTGTTCATAGACGAAGGCGGCCATTTCAAACAGATTGGCCCCCGGGCAGGACAAGTCGATCTGGTACCAGACCGCGCCGCGGTTGGCCGGATGAATGTTGTTGCCGGCGCATTCCAGCACCAGGATGGAGTCGTAGAGCTTCTTCAGGTCGCGGTCAAGCGCCAGGGACAAGGAGCCGTTGCCGCCGGTCTCCTCCTCCACCACGAACATGCCGACCACGTTCCGCTTCAGTTTGCGGTTGGCCTTCCTCAGCACTTGCGACAGCAGGCGCAACGCCGCGATCATGACCACGATGGCGCCCTTGTCATCGCAGGAGCCGCGGCCATAGACGATGCCGTTTTCCACCCGCGGGGGGATGTACGGCTTCACCACGTCTATGTGCGCGTTGAGGGCAATGCCGTTCTTTTCCTGCCCATCGGCGCCCGGCACGAAATAAAGGAGGTTGCCGCGGCCCGCGTACACGGTTTCCGGCGGCAGGCCCTGCGGCCGCTCCGCCGTCTTGGTGAAATGCAGCTGCGAATAGGCCGGGTGCTTGGCGATGGCGGGGTTGATGGGCCGGCGCTCCCAATGGGCGCCGGCAAACGTGTTCTCCGCCAGCTGCTTCTCCAAAATGTCGAACACCGCCGCCTCGGCCTGGCGCATGACGGCGACATCCGCCGACGGGGTGGTGTCATGCCGGCAGATGGACACCAGCAGGTCCGTGACATAATCCCGCACGGCGCGGTCCTGGACCAGGGCGGTTATTTGCTTGACAAGTTCTTCCATGTTCCGTTTTTCCGGGGTGAAACTGCTTGGCGGGCGGGGGGGCGGACGATGGCGAGGGCGAGGACGCCTCAGGCGCCGAAGATCTCGCTGATGCTTTCGGCGAGGACGGCGAGGCCTTCCTCGAGGGCGTCTTTCGGCGTCATCAACGGCGGCGCGATCTTGATGCAGCCGCCGCCCAGGCCGACCGGCGCGAACATCAGCAGGCCCTTCTGCAGGCAGCGCTCGTTGATGGCCAAGGCCGCCGTCGCATCGGGCTCCTTCGTGCCGGGCTTGACAATCAGCAGGCCGCCCACCAGGCCGCGATGCAGCGACTTGGCAATGTGGGACGGATACTTGGAGGCCAGCGCGTCCAGGGCCTTGCCCAGGACCGGGCCGAGTTCGGCCGCGCGCTCCGTCAGCTTGTCACGCTTGATGACCTTCAGGTTGGCGATGGCGGCCGCGACCGGCAGCGGACTGGCCGAGTGCGTGCTCGTCATGGAGCCGGGCGCATACATGTCCATGATGTCATTACGGCCGATGACCGCCGACAGCGGCAGGCTGGACGTGATGCCCTTGCCGCAGCAGATCAGGTCGGGGACCAGGTCGTAGTGCTCCCAGCAGTAGAACTTGCCGGTCCGGCCACAGCCGGCCTGGACCTCGTCCATGATCAGCACCACGTCGTTCTGTTTGCACCATTCGCCGAGACGGCGCGCGTACTCGTCTGGGAAGAAGTTGGGCCCGATGCCCTGGTAGCTCTCGCTGATCACGCCGGCGACGTCGGCGGGCTCCAGGCCCTTCGAGCGCAGCGTCTCCAGGAACAGCTCGAACCGGACGTCCTCGTTTCGGAAGCCGTCCGGGAACGGCACCTGGACGAACGAGTCGTCGGAGCGGCCCAGCCACTTTTTCTGGGCGGGCATTCCGCCGGCGAGCTGCGCGCCCATGGTGCGCCCGTGGAAGGCGTTGCGG
>JAKLHU010000091.1 GCA_022709995.1 Verrucomicrobiota bacterium
CAGTCCTTGCTCAAAGAACAGTTCAAAGACCGCCTTCGCTCCCGATGCCGGGTCCATTTTCCCCTTTCCACGTCCCCTCCCCGCCCCTATCGTCCCCGAGTTCAACCGCTCTGCCTTTCCATGCCCGACACCCTGTTCTTCTCCCCGGCCTTCCTGCCGATCCGCCCCCTGGCCATCCTGATGGGCGCCACTATGTACTGGCAGCAGAAAATCACCCCGTCGCCCGATCCCAACCAGGCGAAAATGATGAACATGATGACGCTCTTCTTCATGGTCCTCTTCTACGGCATGCCGTCCGCTCTTACCTTATATATGACGGTCAATTATGTCCTTGGAATCACCCAGACCCTCATCACCCGCAAATTGGAGACGAGAAAGCAGCCGGCCTGACGCTGCTCTCCCCGCCAGAAAGAGACCGCCAAACATGGACAATAGCACGTTGCGCGACCAAGCCATCGCCATCCTGACCGCCTTGCTGCATCACCTCGACATCACGGCCCAGGTCCTGCCGGATCAGGACGACAACAGCAAAATCGACCTCAAGTCCGACGAGGCGGGCCGCCTCATCGGCCGCAAAGGCCAGTACCTGGAAAGCCTGGAGCTGGTCATGAACCGCATTCTCCGCCGCCAGTTCGCCGACGAGCCGTCGACGCCCTGGATCGTGCTTGACGTCGACGGCTACTGCGTGCCCAAACCCTCCCGCGACGACGAGGGCGAGGGCCGCCACCGCAGCCGCGGCGTCGACTCCGAGCGCTTCGAAGCCATGGCCATCGACGCCGCCAAGGAAGTCAAGCGCTGGGGCGCCCCCCGGACCATCGGGCCGTACCGGCCGGGCGAACGCCGCATCATTCATCTGACCCTGCGCGATGATCCGGAGGTCGAAACGGTCAGCGAACCCGAAGCCGACGCCAACGGCTGCAAGCGGGTCACCATCCGCAAAAAACAATCCTGACGCCCGGAGGAAACCGGAAACCGACGCGGCACGACCTGCCCGACGCGTTTCCCCGCCGACATGGCCAGCGGTGGCGGCCGCGACCACGCTCAACCCGTCAACCATAAGGATCCACCACGATGATCAATGCCTACATGCGGACATTCATGGATTCCCAGGGATACGAAGCGCTGACCTTCAACGACGTCTCGCTGGAGACGCGCTACGCCGACTTCCTGCCGGCCGAGGCCAATATCGCCAGCCTGTTCTCACGCAATATCAGCCTGAACGCCCCCTTCGTCAGCGCGGCCATGGACACCGTGACCGAAGCGGCCATGGCCATCGAAATGGCCAAAAACGGCGGCATCGGCGTCATCCACAAAAACCTCACCCCGCTGCAACAGGCGGAACAAGCCTCCCGAGTCAAACAGTACCTGCACGGACTCATCCCGAAACCCGTCGTCTTCCACCAGAACATCAAGGTCGCCGAGCTCATCGCCGCCAAAGAGGAGCAGAATTACAACTTCAACGGCTTCCCCATCCTCGACGACCAGGACCGCGTCGTCGGCATCCTGACCTCCCGCGACATCAAGTACCTGACGAACTACGACATGACGGTGCAGGAAGTGATGACCAAGGACCTGGTCATCGGCAAGCCGACCACCAGCATGGAGGAAGCCTTCGACATCATGCGCCGCAACAAGGTCGGCAAACTGCCCATCATCGACAAGGACGGACGCCTGTGCGGGCTGTACAGCTTCCATGACGTCCGCACCCTCCTCAAGAACATCGAGCCGAATTTCAACCGCGACGCCAAACACCGCCTGCGCGTCGCCGCGGCCGTCGGCCCATATGACTGGGAGCGCATCGCCGCTCTGGCCGAGGTCGAGACGGACGCCCTGGTGCTGGATACCGCCCACGGCCACTCCAAAGGCGTCCTGGAAACGCTCCGCCTGCTGAAAAAAGACTATCCGCACATCGACGTCGTCGCCGGCAACGTCTGCACCAGCGACGCCGCCACCGCCCTCTGCGAAGCCGGGGCCGACGCGGTCAAGGTCGGCATCGGCCCGGGCTCGATCTGCACCACCCGCGTCGTCGCCGGCGTCGGCGTGCCGCAGCTGACGGCGATCTACAACGCCGCCAAGGCCGTGAGCGGCGACGTCCCCGTCATCGCCGACGGCGGCATCGAGCACTCCGGCGACGTCGCCAAAGCCATCGCCGTCGGCGCCAGCTGCGTCATGATGGGCTCGGCCCTGGCCGGGACCGAGGAATGCCCCGGCGAACGCATCCTCCACCAGGGCCGGACCTACGTCATCTACCGCGGCATGGGCAGCATCGACGCCATGCGCAAAGGCAAAGGCAGCCGGGAACGCTATGGCGTCGACGCCGAAGTCACGACCGAAAAGCTCGTGCCGCAAGGCATTGAAGGGATGATTCCCTATCGCGGGTTTGTCGCCGACGTCTTGAACCAGTATATTGGCGGCCTGCACTTCGCGCTGGGATACTGCGGCGCCCGCACCATCGCCGCCATGCAGGAAAGCGCACACTTCGTGCGGGTCAGCAGCGCCGGCCTGCACGAAGCGCACCCGCACAATGTCATTGTCCAGAAAGACGCCCCGAACTACCGGGCGACCTGACCGCCGGCCCGGCCGGCTCCGGCCGGGGAACATCACCCAGCGGCGGCCTGTCAGCTGACGGCCGCCGGAACCGGGGAGAAAGACCATGCCTGCTCTACAGCTGATTCTGGTCGTCCTGCTGCTGGCTTTCCTCGTGCCGGCGGGCTGGCTGGCGCTGTTCATCTGCCGCCGCTTTCCCCTCTGGCTGGAGGCCAAGGCCACCGGCCTCGACGTCAGTTTCCTCCACCTCCTGCTGATCCAATTGAAAAAATTGTCGCCGGAAGTCATCGTCGGCTGCCTCAAGGTCATGCGCAAAGCCGGCCTCGACGTCAGCATCGCCGACCTGGAATCGCACCAGCTGGCCGGCGGCCACCTGGACCGGCTGCAGGACGCCTCCATCGCCGTCAACAAGGCCGGCCTGCATCTCACCTTCCGCGACATGGCCGCCATTGACCTGGCTGGCCGCGACATCCGCGAAGCCGTGGACAGCCACGTCAACCCCAAAGTCCTCATCTGCCCGCCCCAGACGGCGCGCGGCAGCCAGGAACAAAATACCATCTCCGGAGTGGCCAAGGACGGCATCCGCCTCGCCGTCCGTGCCAAGGTCACCGTCCGCACCAGAATCGACCGACTCGTCGGCAATGCCGGCGAAGCCACCGTCATCGCCCGGGTCGGCGAAGGCATCGTCGCCGCCATCGGCAAGGCCGAGACCCACCGCGCCATCCTGGAACGACCCGAAATCATCTCCCAGGCGATCCTGGCCCGCGGCCTCGACAGCGCGACCTGCTTTGAAATTTTGTCGGTCGACATTGCCGACGTCGATGTCCTCGACAACGTCGCGGCCCGGCTGCAGACCGTCCGGGCCGAGGCCGACAAGCGCATCGCCCGGGCCAGATCCGAGGAACGGCGCGCCGCCGCCATCGCCACCCACCAGGAAATGCAGTCGCGGACCGTGGGCATGGAAGTCAAGGTCACGGCGGCCAAGGCCGAACTCCCTCTGGCCGTGGCCAACGCCTGCCAGGACCAAAACCTCGGCTCCCCGCTGCCCTTCCGACACCTGCTGCCAAGCCCCCGGCGCTGGCAGTCGAGCGCCCAGCCAACCTGACCCCCAAAATCCATCCAAACGACTCCATCCAGCCTTGTATCCCGCCAAAAAGCGCCGCCGCCGTAAAAAAAATAAACCCGGCACCTTGATTTAGAGAAATAATGAACGTATGGTATCCGGCACGACATTTTTTTGCAAAATAACTGCGCCCGAGAGCCGTCTTCGCCAACGGTTCGCCGGCACACAGTGAAAAAGACAGGGAGAACTTCATGTCAGTCATCCCCTTTCGCCCCGGTTTCCGGCTTGTCCTGCTGGCCAGCCTGATCCTGTTAGCCGCCGTTTCCGACGCCACGGCGCAGCGCAGCCGCCCCGATGCCAGCATCAGCAAGTTGAAATGCTTCAATGAAAGGACTCCGTCCTTCCCGGCCGCGTCCCAAGGCAACAAGGGCTCGCGAGACGACTGGTGCCGAATCGACCTTGAATTCGAAACCAAAACCGCCCCCAACGAAAGGTGGATCGACGAAATTGAGGTCAAATGGATGGTCCTGGCGGAAGTGCCAGGCGAAAAGAGAGCCATTCTCATGACGCTTTCCACGTTCTACACCGATGTCGAGGATGGCAAACACAATGCCTGCGCCTACCTCAAGCCTAAATTCTTCAAGCGCCACCTGAACTCCAGCCGCCCCGTGCTCAACCGCCTCAGCCTGTATGCGGAAATCCTGGCCGGCGGACAGACCATCGCCCGACAGGAAGTCAAATCATCCGGCCGGGTTCCCGACAACTGGTTCCGAAGCCAGGGCGGACTCGCCAATGAACTGCTGCCCAAACGCCTCACGCCGTTCGCCCCTTTCGACTATGACTACTACGAACACGAAAAAGTCACTCCCTGAATCGTCGCCAACGGCCGGCCGCGCCGGGCAGGGCAAAGCAGCAAGCGGAAATTGTCCTCATGGCTAAAGAAGAACGAATACTGGCGGTAGACATCGGGGCAACCAGCATCAAGCTGTGCGAATTCGTCTATTCGGCAGAGCAGACAATCAGCCTCGCCTTGTTCGCCCAGCGCGAATACGAGGAGGAATTGTCCGAAGGCTCCCGCATGGGCGTGGTCGCCGGGCTCCTCCGCCAGATGCTGGCCGAAGGCGGATTCCAGGCGCGCCGGGCCCTGATCTGCATGTCCGGACAGTCCGCCCTAATGCGGTTCAGCCGCATCCTGACCATGAACTACGACCGGAAGCAAATCCGCCAACTGGCCGAATTCGAGGCGACGCAGAATATCCCGTTCCCAATCGAGGAAGTCATCTGGGACTACCAGCTCATCACGGGCCAGGACGAGGAAAGCCTGGACTTGATGTCGATCGTCATCAAAAACGAAATCGTCGAACAGTTCACGGCCGCCGTTTTCCAGGTCGGCTGCACGCCCATCCTGGTTGACGTCGCCCCTGCGGCCTGTTACAACGCCATGCGCGCCAACGGCTTGGGCAATGACGAATGCGTCATGGTCCTCAACATCGGCGGCCGCAGCACCAACCTGCTGTTCGCCGAGGGCGACCGCTTCTTCGCCCGCACCATCCCGATCGCCGGCCACGCCATCACCCAGCAGATCGCCAAGGAGTTCGGCATCGGCCTGCCCGAGGCCGAAGAGCTGAAGCGGCATCACGGCTTTGTCGCCCTCGGCGGCGCCTATGCCGAACCGGAATCGGAAACCGCCGCCAACGTCTCCAAAATCATCCGCAACGTCATGGCCCGCCTGCACGGCGAAATCGCCCGCTCGATCAACTACTACCGGGTCCAGCACAAGGGCCAGCGCCCGGCCAAGATGTACCTGACCGGCGGCAGCTCCATCCTGTCCTACTGCGACATCTTCTTTTCCGAGAAGCTCAGCATCCCGGTGGAATACTTCAATCCGTTCCAGGTCGTCAACCTGCGGCCCTCGGTCGACCGGCAGCGCCTGCAGGAAGTCGCCCACATGTTCAGCGAGACAATCGGCCTGGGCCTGCGCTACGGCACGCAATGCCCGATTGAACTGAGCCTGATCCCCATCACCCTGCGCCGGCAGCAGAACCTGGCCAAAAAGAAACCCTATCTGGCCGGCACCATCGCCGCCTTCCTGATGATCCTCATGGTAATCTGGTTCGGCATCCTGCAACGAACCGACCTCTATGCCGCCAACAACAACAAGCTGAAGGGCATGCACGAAAAGGCGCAGCCCGTCAAGCAGAGGATCGAACAGGCCCGCGGCGAGGCGGCACAGAAGAAATCACAGTACGAGGCCATGGGCGGTCTCCTGCTCCAACAGGCCAAATGGACCGCCATCCTCAATGAAATCCACCGCCTGAAACCCGATGACCTCTGGATCAGCGAACTCAAGCCGATCTACGGCGCCGTCAAGCCCTATGTCCCGGTCAGCGCCGGCGCCGGCGCCATCATGGTCGGCGGCGCCGGCGGCGGCGACGAGGCCGGCATGTTCGGCGGCGACATGTTCGGCGCCCCGATCGAGGACTTCGGCGGCGACATGTTCGGCGCCGGCGGCGCGACCGAAGCAGCGGCCGCCGGCAGCGTCGCCACCATCGGCGGACTGACCATCTCCGGCAGCAGCCTGCTTCCCGACAAGAACAAGGTCGCCTTCACCCTCGGCAATGAATTCCCGTTCCCGTTCCCGGTCGACAAGGTCGAACCCGAACCCGCGGCCAGCGACGCCGCGGCCGGCGACGACGGCGATGCCAGCAAGCCCCTGGACCGCAACGCCAGAATCCTGGCGGCCGTCCAGAAGCTCGGCACCACCCCCGAACTGGCTTTTGTCACCGCCCTGCGCCACTCCCTGCTCTTCGATGCCGACGAGACGATGACCACCATCACCTTCTACAAGTCCTCCAATGCCATCAAAAACTACTGCACGTTCAAAATCCAAGTGAAATTCACCATGCCGGTGGACTTCTACCAGATCAAGGGCAAATCCGTCCCCCCGGGACGGCAGCGGATGTAAACGCGACCACGACTGCTCCCCGATTCCTCCCGAGCCGGAGGCCAACGCCCGCCTCCCGCCAACCCGATGGAACCGCTCCTTTTCCCGCCCAGGCCCTGAGGCCGGCGGCCAGCCACGAAACAGCCTGACAAGGACAGGATATGGATTTGATCAAAAAAAACTGGGGATTCCTCGCCTATGCGGCCGTCTGCCTGGTCGTCGGCATCTTCCTGATTGCGCAATGCCTCCGGGCCGGCAAGACACTCAAGGAAGCCCAAAACCAGCACCAGATGGAAATGGATTTCTTCGACGGCGTCAAGAAAGCCAATCTGAAGCTGTCCCCGGACAACATCAACCTCGCCGAACAGAACAAAAAACTCGCGGAAGAGCAATTCCAGGCCTTCCTCACCCGACTGAAGGAGCAATTCCACCTGAAGGTCACCCTCCCCCGCGATCCGATCGAAGCCGTCCGCACCCTGCGCGATGAAATCGCCTCCATCCAGAAGACGCTGGACGAAAAAGGCATCACCTATTCCACGGGCGCCGCCAACTTCACCTTCGACTACTATGCCAAGCTCGACACCCTGCCGCCGGCCGGCGATCTGCCAAAAATCTTCCGCCACCTGGAGCTGATCAAAGTCGTCATCAGCAAGGTCGTGGAGGCGGAGCTGCTGTCGGTAGACGCCATTTCCCGGCCCCTCAGTTTGCAGGTCATGCAGGAAGACCTCTACACCTACACCCCGATTGAAATCAACGTCACCGGGACCTTGAACAGCACCCAGAAATTCATCAACCTCATGAACGCGAACCAGAACTGCCTGTTCTTCCTGCGCGATTACGTCCGCTTCAATGTCAGCGAACTTGCGAACAGCGGTGCGAATGCCCATCTCGTTTGCACGCTGGCGGATGCGGTCGCGGTACTTGCGTTCTTCCTGCTTGGCAGGTTCGCTATCCACGTCTTCCA
>JAKLHU010000092.1 GCA_022709995.1 Verrucomicrobiota bacterium
GGCCGCCCCGACCTGGTCAACGGCGCACCGCGCCCAGAACGCGGCCGCGCCAACAACCACGCCCGCGGCCAGGACGGCGCCTGGCGCCGCCAACGCCAAAACGACTGCCCTCGCCTACACGCTCCCGTCGCTGGATCTGCTTGACCAGGACAACGACGCCAAACACTCCGGCGCCAACGCCCGGGAAATCGAACGCAACAAGGCCATTTTGCAAGGCACGCTGGACAATTTCAAAATCGAGGCCACCGTCCTCAACACGATTTCCGGCCCTCAAGTGACGCTGTTTGAGATTTCACCGGCCCCCGGCGTCCATGTCAACCGCATCAGCAACCTGGAAAACAACATCCGCATGGACCTCCAGGCCCCCAGCGTCCGCATCCTCGCCCCGATTCCCGGCAAAAACCTCGTCGGCATCGAAGTGCCCAACCAGAACCGGACGGTGGTGACGGTCCGCAACCTGATGCAGAACAAGCTCTGGGAAATGGCCAAAGAGCAGATTCCCCTGCTGCTGGGCAAGAACATCAGCGGCCGGACCATCATTCTTGACCTGGCCCGCGCCCCGCACCTGCTCATTGCCGGCGCCACCGGCAGCGGCAAGTCCGTCTGCATGAACCTGCTGATCACCTCGCTCCTCTTCCGCTTCCGGCCCGACGAACTGAAGATGATCATGGTCGACCCCAAGGTCGTCGAGTTCCAGGTCTATCACGACCTGCCGCACCTGATTGTGCCGGTCATCACC
Source organism: Verrucomicrobiota bacterium (assembly GCA_022709995.1). Classification (GTDB taxonomy): domain Bacteria; phylum Verrucomicrobiota; class Lentisphaeria; order Oligosphaerales; family Oligosphaeraceae; genus JAAZKI01. Next base: position 740 of record JAKLHU010000092.1, read on the forward strand.
GATGTCAGCAAAGTCGCCCTCGCCCTGCGCTGGGCCATCAACGAAATGGAAAGACGGTACCGCGTCCTCGCCAAAGTCGGCGTCCGCGACCTCGCCAGCTTCAACCGCCGGCCACCCATGCCCGAAACCATCCTGGATGACGAAGGCCAGCCGATTCCCGCCAAACTGCCCTACATCGTCATCATCATCGACGAAATCGCCGACATCATGCTCGCCGCCAAAATCGAAGTCGAGCAGGGCCTGGCCAAAATCGCCGCCAAATCGCGCGCCGTCGGCATCCACACCATCATCGCCACCCAACGGCCGGACGTGAAAACCATCACCGGCACCATCAAGGCCAACTACCCCGTCCGCATCGCCTTCCAGGTCTCGTCCTACACGGACGCCAGGACCATCCTGGACGGCAAAGGCGCCGAAACGCTGCTCGGACAGGGCGACATGCTGTTCAAACCGCCCGGCGCACCGGCGATCGAACGCATCCAGGGCGGCATGGCCAGCGACGCCGAACGCGACCGCGTCATCGGCTTTGTCTGCCAACAGGCCGGCCCGCAATTTGACGAGAACGTCTTCCGCAGCTTGGAAAAAGAGTCGGAAGCCGAATCCTCCAACCAGCCGGCACTGCCGGGCCTGCTGGGGGACAATGGCCAGGACGAGACGGCGGAGGACGCCATGCTCCGCAAGGCCGTCGAGGTCATTCTGCGGGACCGCCGCCCCACCATCAGCTTCCTGCAACGCTCGCTCGGCATCGGCTACAACAAGGCTGCCAGCCTGATGGATGAGCTGGAACGCCGAGGCGTTGTCGGACCGCAAATCGGTTCCAGCCTGCGCGAAATCCTGATAGTGGCGCCGGAAGACCTGGACCGCGATGGCGAGGCCGGTGACGACCCGGCCGCTCACGACGACGACGACGAGGCTGGCAAGCCGCGCTCATCCTGAGCGGGCGGGCCAACAAGGAAACACCATGTTGAAGATAAGGAACAGAGCTGACAGCACCGCGATGCCACAGTTGCCATTGTCCTGGGACGACCAGGCGCAGCTGCCGGCCGGCGCGGCGCCCGTCCCGCCCACCCCGGCGGAAACGTCGGCTTCGGCGCCGCCCCGGGCGCCGGCGCCCGGGACGGCAGACGACGCCGACACGGACCGGAATGCGTTGCCAGCGGCACTCCCCGCCGATGATGACCGCGGCGGCTTGACGTCGACGCCAGAAGCCGACGACGCCCCGCCCGCCGAACCGCTGCCCGATGTGGTTCATCTTGATGAAATATCCGACAAGCTCGGCCTGCAGCTTCTTTCGCTGCGGGCGCGGGTCGGCGTCAGCGCCGCCGACGTCGCCGCCAAAGTCCATGCCGGGGTCGCCTGCATCAACGACCTCGAACAGGGCAATTACGCTCGCCTGCCGCCTGACTTCTTCTGCAAGTCGCTCATTGAAAGGCTCTGCCAAGAATACGACGTCGACCCCGAACCCTTGCTGGAACTGTTTGAAAAGGAAAGCCTGGCGGCCGGACGGACGCCCAGCGGCTTCAAGGAAACCGGCGCCGGCAACGACGGCGCCAACACCGGCAAACCACGCCGCGACCCGCTGGCCGTCCTGACCGGCCGCGGCCTCGACGACGACGCCGGCGGCGATGATAAATCACCGCACCGCGTGATTGGCCTCGTGCTTGGGTTGATCGTGGCGGCCCTTGTCATCCTCCTCGGCGCCGCCATCGTCCACCAGGTGCTTCTTAAACGCAATCCGCCTCCGCCCCAACCGGCGAAAACAGACTTGTCCGTTTTGATCACTCCCCAGCGACCGACACCGGAAGTGCTCCGCATCAATTAATGCCACCGGCGCCGACCACCGTCGCGGCGCCGGACCGGTCGCCCTCCCCTTCACCAGCATCAACCGGGATTTGCCATGAACTGCGATGTCAACTTGGGCCTTCCCGCCGCCCTGGCCGCTCAATGGGCGGTCGGCAGCGAAGCATCCGCGGCCTGTTTTCCAACCGACGGCGTCTTTTTCCTGCAAGAGGGCTTTGTCAAGGAAATTGTGGCGGTGAGCGGCCTGTGCCCGGAGGCCCAACCGGCGTTTTTTGCCGCCGCCGACCAGATCCGTTCAACGCCGGAACTGCTGGCGTTCGCCTGGCATTGCCACTGGCGCCTCAACATCGCCCCCGCCGCCATCAACGCGGAACACAACCCGTGGCCGACCCAAAAAGCCGAATTCACGGTCATGGGCAACCAGTTCTTCTTTGTCTTTCCGATTCTGGCCGCCTTGCCCCGCCTCCAGGCCTACTATGCCGAACACGGCATCCCGGCCCGAATCCTCGCCGACACCCTGCACGACCTTGATGTCTGGGCCCATACCACCTATGACCTGCATGGGCTCTGGGGCTACCGCGACCCGCGCTGGCTCATCAACCACACCACGCCAAACCTGTTCCGGCTCGGACGACTCCAATTCCAATTCGGAAAACGCAACAACCCGTGCAACGCCTGGCGCCAGCCAACCACCGGCGAGGTCGTCATCTTCCCCCCGGACGGCCTGCCCGCCACGGCGGATGGCTTTTTCGGCCTCGACGGCGAACCCCAGGCCTTCACCACCATCTACAAGGTCGACGCCGACCACGCGACCGTGACCGGAACACCAGTCCGGCCGGACGGCCGCCTGGACCAACACCCAATCACCCTGTCACTCCGGGAATGGCAGCAGCCCTGCGTCAACGGCGACCAGGTGCTCAACATCCACATCCCGGCCGGCGACCCCCTTGACGCCGACGCCTGCCGCGATTCACTCCGCCAGGCCGCCGCCTTCTTCCCACGCTTCTTCCCGGACTTCCAGTTCAAGGCCATCCAATGCGGCTCCTGGCTGTTCGACCCCCAGCTGGCCGACTATCTGCCGGCCCAGGCCAACCTCGTCCGCTTCCAGACTCTCTTCCACCTCTATCCCATGCTCAACGGCAACAGCTGGCAAATCCGCCAACGAGTGTTCGGAGACCCGGATCTGCCCCTGGACAAGGTCCCGCAAAAAACCTCCCTGCAGAAAATCGTGAAAAAACACCTGCTGGACGGCCGCCAATGGCGCTCCGGGTGCGTTCTCGTCCTGCCGGAGGAAATTGCCTGACCGCCGCGCCCCCCGCCCCTCGCCGCGCGGTCCCGGCCGGCCTTGTGATATCACCAAAAGCAACGCCCGCCGCCGGCCGGATTCCCGGTCGGCGGCGGGCGTTGCCGCTATTGCTGCCGGCGGCGGGTTGGCAACCGGCCCGCCCGGCGCCGACCCGCCACGGTCTGACTGGTCAGGCAAACATCTCGTCGACCTTGACCGGCTTGCCGCCCAGCTTGGCCGACTTGGCGGCCGCCAGCGCCGTCGCGACGGTCTTGGCGCCCTCGTAGACGTTGGTGGCCACGGGCTTGTTCTGCAGAATGCAGTCGACAAAATCGGCGATTTCGGCGCCGACGTTGTGGTTGGCGATATTCACCGGCAACGTCGCGTAGTCGAGCTTGCCCTGCATGAAACGCTGCGAGCAGATCTTGATGTCCGCGCTGGTGTTGTCGCAGATGATGGTCCCTTCGGTGCCGCACAGAACTGTCCGCATCGTGTAGGGACGGATGCAGCCGATCGACACCATGACCTTGCCGATGACGTCTTTCGGGAATTTGAACAGGGCCACGGTGCAGTCGTTCACCGGCCAGTCGGTCAGGCACTTGTGATTGGCGAACGCGGTCACTTCCTGGGCGTCGCCGGCAATCCAGCGCAGCAGGTCGATAGCATGGCAGCCACCGCCGACGGCCGGCTCGCGACGCGGATCCACGCGCCAGTTGTTGGCGCCGCGGGCCTTGCCGTAATGATGCGCGTATTCGCTCTCCACAAAATACAGGTCGCCAATGGCCCCCTGCTCGACCAGACGCTTGGCCAAAACAAAGCCGGGAGCGTAACGGCAGACCTGGCCGATCATGAACTTCGCCTTGCCCTTCTCGACCTCGGCGATGATGGCCTTGGCTTCGGCCATGTCCAAGGTCATCGGCTTGTCGCAGATCACGTGCTTGCCGGCCCGCAGGGCCGCAATGCTCTGCTCGGCGTGGAAATAATCCGGCGTCACCACGGAAATAATGTCAATCTCGGGATCATTGACCAAATCGCGGTAGTCGGTCGTCGCCAGCCGCGGCGAATACATCTTCTGCTTTTCCGCCAGCGTGTCCGGATTGATGTCGCAAATCGCGGCCAGATCGCAGTGCGGATTGTCGCGGTAGCCGATGCAATGCCCGTTGCCCATGTGCAATCCAATCACGCCTGCCTGCAACTTGTTGTTCTTCATGTCGTTTTCTCCCTGCTGTCCTGTTCTCTGTTTCTGGTTTCCTACTGAGGATGACTTATACTCTGAAAAACAAAACAGTGTCCGCCTGTTTTGCTGTCCATACATGCGCCGGCAAAGCCACCGGCATATCCCGCCGTCAAGCCCGCCGGGCGGCTGATTTGCCGAACTTCGACGCCGGCGTCGCCCGCGAAAACGCCCAGCTCCGGATCGCCTTGATCTGCTGCTCCATGGTGTCCGACAAGGGGACGATCCGGCCGATGACATTGGTGAGATCGCGCTGATTGAAAGCCCGTTTTTCGTAAAAGGCCTCGGTCCGGGCGGAAATCACCGCCTGCTCGATCTCGGCGCCGTTCCAACCCTCGGTCATGATCTGCAGCATCTTGAAGTCAAACTCCTCCAAGTTGGCGCCGTTGCGGGTGAGATGAATGCGCAGAATCTCGTCCCGCTCCGGCGGCGCCGGCAAATCGCAGAAGAACACCTCGTCAAAACGGCCCTTGCGCAGCACTTCGGCCGGCAGAGCCTGGATCTTGTTCGCCGTCGCGGCGATGAAAATCAACGGCGGCTTTTCCTGCATCCAGGTCAGAAAGCTGGAAAAGATGTGCGACGCGATCTTCTGCCCCGACTCATCCAGGCCGAGGGCGTTCTCGATTTCGTCAATCCAAAGCACGGCCGGCGAAACGGCCTCAATCGTGGTCAGAGCCCGATGAAACGCCGCCTCCGGAGTCCCGTACATGCCGGAAAACACCAGATTCATGTCGAGCCGGAACATGGGAATGTTCCACAGCGACGAAATCGTCTTCACCGCCAGACTCTTGCCGCAGCCGCTCACCCCCATCATCAGCAGGCCCTTCGGAATCGGTATGCCGGCGGCCAGCGCCTCGTGACTGAACATGTGCTGACGACGAATCAACCACTGCTTCAAATTGTCCAAACCGCCCAGCCCGTCAATCGCCCACCGCGGCGGCGAGAATTCCAGAAAACCCGACTTCTTGACGACGCTTTTCTTCTCGGCGAAAATTTCATCCAGAAGCTGGTCCTTGGTGGCGTTCTGCAGCCGGCAGGCGCGATGAAGCACATAGCCGATTTCATTTTCGGTCAGGCCTTTCAGGGCCAACGTGACTTCGCGAATCGCCTCTTCCGGAATGGTGTAGTCGGCATTGGTCGTCACCGCCGTGTGGATCTGGGCCGCAATCTCGTCCTCCCCCGGCGTCGACACCTCCAGCACATGGACTTCCTTTTTCAGGCTTTCGGGGACGTTCAGGTCGGCGCAGAGCAGGAACAGAGTTCGTTCCGGCCGGTTGCGGCCATCGTAATACGCTTCCCGCAGAGCGCGTTCCACCCGCGGGTCATTCATGAACGGGGCCAGGTCCTTGCAGACGATCATGCCCGTCAGCCCCTGCTGGACAATGGCCATGATCGCCGCGACCGGGTCGCGGGTCTCCGACCCGGCGCCTTCGAGGCCGAGCACGCAAGACCAGGTGAGGACATTCTGCGACTGCTCCGCGGCCAATGCCCGGATCCCGCGCAAAATCCGCTCTTCCTCCGGGCTGTAGATATACACCAGCGGACTGCGGCCAAGAATAGCACCGCGCAATTGCTCCATCATTTTCGACATGTCCAGCTCCTCGTGTTCCCATCGGCAACCGGCCGGCCAAGCGTAATCCCGGCCGCCAGATGGCTCCCGTGCCCACCTCGCCCACCTGGCGACGGCATCGCGCTCATCGCCCTTTCACCCAGACCGGCGTTTCCTCCTGCCGGCCAACCCGGAGCCGCCGCCCACGGGCGTCTCGCACCATAATGGCCTCTTCAGTAATGCCCATGACCCGGATGCCTTCGGCCTCCTCGCCAACGCCCAGCGTCACCGTGGCCGGCAGACCGGTCTGGTCCCGCCGCCGCAGCGAAAGGATGGCCACGGCCCGGCCGGTCCGGTCCTTGCCTTGATAGGTGAACCGCATACTTCCCGGCACGCTCGCCGGCCGTTCCGCCACCGCCGGAGCCGCCACCGGAGCCGCCGCCGCCGGCTCTGCCAGGGCCGGCGCCGCCGAGGCCGAGGCGGCCCCGGCTCCAGCCGGCGGCAATGGCGCTCCGGTCGGCGGTGGCGGCGGCTTCCGCCGACCAGGCGCCGCCGCGGCCGCCGGGGCCAACCGCGTCCACCGGAAAGGGTTGCGGCCGGTGCCGTCAACGGCCGGCACCGACGACGGCGCCAAAAAAGCCAACGCCTGCTCCGAAAACATCGACTCGGCGGCCGGCGCGGCCGCCGAGCCGGCGCGGAAATCGTCCCGCGGCCCGCTCCGACTGAAACGCCAGGCCACGGCCAGAATCAGCATGGCCGCGACCACGCCAAACACCGCCCGTTCCCATTCGTCATGCAGCCAGTCAGAAAATCTCCGCATCAAAACTGCCCTCTCAGGGTTCCCCATTGCCGTCGAAAACAAAAAATGCCACGCACTCGACTTCCA
>JAKLHU010000093.1 GCA_022709995.1 Verrucomicrobiota bacterium
TCCTCGGGATGACGGTCAAGGCTGCCTTTATGATCTTTGGCGGCGGCGTACCGCTGATTGCCTCGCATTTTGGAATGGAGAACCCGTCAGCAGTTATGGCCGGACCGTTGACAGGAGCCAGGGTTCTGCTTGCCTTTGCCATCAGCCAGCGCCTGGCCTTCGGCAATCCGCCCGTCCTGCCGCCGCTGGCTCGCATCCTCGAACTGATCTCCCACAACGTCCTCTTCTACATTGCCAACACGGTTCTTCCCTTGAACCTCAATCCCGTCTATCCGCTGGTTGATTTTCATGACTGGTGGATCATCCCCGTGTTCGGCGTGTTTTTCGCCGTCGTCCTCGCCTGGTCGCACTGGGCCGTGCGTGATGCCCGCTGGCTGCTGGGGGTGTTTCTCGGGTTCGGCGCCGCCTGGTGGGCCATGTTCGCCCCCAATGGCAACGGCGTCATGTTCAATCCGACCGACTACGCCGACCGTTACAGCTACGCCGCCGCCGCCGTGCTCGTCTCGTTCACGGCCTTTCTGTTTGACAAAATCATCGTTCGGCGGCCGTCGGCGGCCAAGGTCATTTTGGTTATCGTCGTTCTGCAGGCCGGCTTTGCGGCCGTCCGCTTCTGCCAATACCTGCCGCTCTGGAAAGATTCCAAGCAGCTGTTCACCCATGCGGTCAATTCCCTTCCGGAAGGCGTGTACCCCAATGACAAGGCCATTCATAGTGTCAGCATCATCAGCCTGGATGAAAACGACGCCGACCACTTGGAACGAGCCGCTCTAACCATGCTCAAGCGCTCCCTCGGCGAACTGGGCAACGCCTCCCGCGACAGCGACGTCCGGCGCCAGCTACGGGAAAACCACGGCATGATGTTCCTGATTGCCGCCAAAATCATGCAGAAAAAAGATGACGAGGCGCTCCGCCTGGCTGATGCCCTGCGGCAACGCAACGGCACGTATTGCAATTTCAACATGTATGACTTTCACGTGACCAGGCCACGCTTTTTGAATCTTCTGACCGAACTGTTCTACCGCAACAACCGACGCGACGAAGCCGCCCGGCTGCGGGCGGAATTTCCCGACCCACTCCAACAGCAGTATACCGCCGCGTCCATTCCCAACAACATCGCCCGGCTCAGCTTTCTGGTGGGCGACTACCAGACCGCCTTGGCCCTCTGGCAACGGCTGGAAAAACACCCGGAAAATCAGGACTACATCCAGGAACGCATCCGGGAGACGATGGCGGCGATCGCCTCTCTGGCTCCGACGGCGGGCGGGGCGGCGGCAGGCACAGTGCCCACGGCGGCGGCAAGCGGCAGCGCGCCCTCGGGTTTCATCGTCCACGACGGCGACGTCAATCCTCTCCTGTCGCCGATAACGGCCGACGAGGCCCGGCCCTTCCATGTTCGGGCCGTCCTGATGGCGGTTCTGCTCTGCCTGTCTCTGCTGGCCCTGGTGTTTGCCGCCGTCGCCCCGGTGCGTTTTCCCCGGGCCTGGCAGGCCGCCGTCGGCATGCTGAACCGGCACTGGCCGGCACTGGCGCTGGTTGCCGCCGTCTTCCTGATTTTCTCGCCGACGCTGGCTTTCCAACCCCTGCGGCACTGGGATGATTCCGTATATATCATCAACAACCCTGGTCTGCGCGTCACCTGGCACAACATCCGGTTTTATGCCGTCAATGGCTTCATGGGTCTGTACACGCCCCTGACCATGTACTCCTTCATGCTCGACCGGGCGATATACGGGCATCACAATTATCTCGGCTACCATCTCACCACCATTCTGCTGCAAAGCGCCGCCGCGCTTTGTCTCAGCCTCATCCTGCGCCGCCTCGGAATCCGCAAAACCATCGCCTATCTGGCCGCTTTTCTGTGGGCGGTGCATCCGCAGCGCCTGGAGTCCGTCGCCTGGCTGGCGGAGCGCAAAGACGTGTTGTCCGGAAGCCTGGCTCTGGCGGCCGTCTATGTCTTCATGAAAACCCATGACCGCCAAGGCAGGTATTTTCTGGCGACGCTACTGACCATCCTGTCGTTCGCCGCCAAACCAGCCACCGCCCTGCTGCCGGTGGTGTTCCTCGCCTATGTTTTCTACCGCGGCGACCTGAAGCAAACCTGGCGACGCCTGGCGGCGCCGGCGGTTGCCTACCTCGGTTTTTTCGGGACGGTCATGCTGACCAGCCAGCGTCTGGCTCATGGCTGCCCGCCCGTCATCGCGCCGCTGCCGCGCTTTCTGGAGCTGATTTCGCACAACGTCGTCTTCTACATTTCCAGCACCGTTCTGCCCATTCATCTCAATCCGGTCTATCCCTTGGTCGACTTCCACGACTGGTGGATCATCCCGCCCTTCATTCTCCTGGCTGCCGGGGTGTATGCCCTGGCCCGCTGGGCTGGCCTGGATCGCCGCTGGCTTCTCGGCGCCGTCGTCGGATTCGGCGCCGCCTGGTGGGCCATGTTTGCCCCCAATGGCAACGGCATTCTCTTCAATCCGACCGATTACGCCGACCGCTACAGCTACGCCGCCGCCGCCGTCCTCGTCGCCTTCCTCGCCTTCCTCGTCGACCGGGCTCTGAACCGGCGACCGACCGGGATCAGATTTTTCGCTTCCCTGGCCATCATCTACGCCATCTTCGTACTTTGGCAGTTCCGGCAGTATCTGCCGGTCTGGAAAAACGACACGGCACTGTTCACCTACGCCATCGAGACGGTCAAGCCCGGCGTTTACCCCAACGACAAGGCCATCCAGACGCTCTCTGTCGCCTGCCTCGACAACAACAATGCCGACCTGCTGGAAGGGGCGTCGCTGCTGATGCTGGAGAGGGCCCGCGGGCGCTTTGGCAAGGAGGCCCGGGACGGCGAACTGTCCCAGGCCGTGCGCGAAAATTTCGGCATGATGTTCTTGTTTTGCGCCAAGGCGATGCAGGGCAAGGACATTGAGGCCTTGCGCCTGGCCCGGGCCATTTACAGCCGCCACCAGACCTACACCAAGCTGCTCATGTACGACCCGCCGGTGACTTTCCCGCGCTACATGAATCTGCTGACGGAAATCTTCTGCCGCAACAACCGCATGGAAGAAGCCGGAATCCTGCTCGCGGAATTTGCCGACCCGTTGAACCGCGGCTACGAGAATCCCGCCATTCCCAACAATCTGGCCCGTCTGGCCTTTCTGCGCCAAGATTACCAGACCGCCCGCATCCTGTGGGAAAAGCTGTCGGCGTCGCCGTTCAACAATCCCTACATCCAGGCGCGTCGGCAGGAAGTGAACGCCATCATCGCCGCCCTGCCGCCGGAACAGGCCGCCCAGGCTTTGGCACCGCCGCCGCCGCCGCTGTCGGCGGCGGAACGCGGCGCCGGCCTGGCCGATCCGACGGAAAAAAAGGCGACACCGGCGCAACTCCGCGGGTATTACCAGCGAACCGCCGCTTGCGCCCTGCTGATGGCCGCCATTCTGGTCTACCTGGCGGTGACAACCGCCGCCACCATGGCTCGCGGCCAGGGCGGCCGACGCCAGGAAGGCAGGTCGCCGACGGCATGAAAAACGGGACCGCCGCGGCTGGCGGCACCCTCCTGCCGAGGCGACTCAGACCGCATGGACGTGATTTATCGGCAATCACTTGCCGGAAAACGTCTTGCGGCGATGGTCGGCGAGCACGGGCAGAAAGCCCGTCTGGAGTTTGGCAATCCCGCGGAAATGCGGTTCGGCGCTCCCAGGTAGGCGCCCCGGGCCCTGGGGCGCCCAAGCGTCTTTTCGCCCAACGCCCGGCACGGCACGGCAAATCGGCTATTTCAGCATCCAGGAAAATTGCCATTCCTGGGTAAGTACGGCGAGCCAGACCCAACCCGGTCGCTGCACTCCGGACTTTTTGCCAAACTCCAGCTGGTCTGGAAGCCCGTGTCACTTCTCCCGCTCGAAGTAGGCGCCTCCGGCCGGAGGCGCCCGAGCGTCGAGGTGGTTATGACTCAAGTTTTTGCCACAAACCGCGTTGCCGCCGATGGTTGGCGAACATGGGCTGGAAGCCCGTGCCGCTTGCCCCGTCCCGGCGGTGTGTCAGTCGCCAAAGAAAAAGGGCTTGCCGGTGCGGGCTGATTCATAGACGCCGCTGATCAGCTCGATGGCGCGGCGGCCTTCGCGGCCATCCAAAAAGGGCTTGCGGCCGTTCAGGATGGCATCCGCCAAATCTTCGATCTGCTTGGCGTGGCCGTCGCTGGAGATATTCATCGGCGCCCGTCCGCCGGCGGCGTTGGCCGGACCGAACAATTCGTTGATGATCGTCTCGTCTTCCGGCAGCGGGCGGGCGAATTCCCAGCGCGTTATCTTGTCTTCTTCGAAGGCGACCGTGCCGGCGCTGCCGGAAAATTCGAGCCGGCGCGGGAATCCTGGTGCGCAGGAGGTGCTTACTTCGATGGTGCCGAACGACCCGTTGCGGTATTTGATCGCGGCGCAGAGGTTGTCTTCCACCTCGATGCTGTGAGTCAGCGTGCCGGAAAACGCAAAGACTTCCTTGGGCGCGCCGTTGATGTAGATGAGCAGATCGATGGTATGAATGGCCTGGTTCATCAGCGCCCCGCCGCCATCGAGCTTCCAGGTCCCGCGCCAGGTCGAACCGCTGTAGTAGGCCGTGTCGCGGAACCAGCGCATCTGCGCACTGGCCAAGACCATGCGGCCAAACCGGCCAGCCTGCATGGCCTTCTTGACCAGCTGCACCGGCTTGGAAAAACGACTCTGGAACACCGGTGACAGCAACACGTTGTTGGCATCGCAGGCCGCGATGATCGCGTCGACCTTGTCCAAGGTGATTTCCAGCGGTTTTTCGCACATGATGTGCTTGCCCGCCTCGGCGGCCGGGATGGCCACTTCGGCGTGCATCCCCGAGGGCACCGCAATCGTCACCGCCTGAATTTCCGGATCGGCCAGAAAATCCTCGAATTTCCGAAAACAGCGCACCCCGAATTCCTGCGCCATCCGTTCGGCGGCGGCGGCATTGGCGTCGTATACCCCGACCAGGTAGCAATTCGACGACTTCTTCAAGGCCTTGGCGTGCAGGCCGGAAATCATGCCGGCGCCAATGATGCCAAAACCGACTTTTGTATCCATGTGTCACCTCACTCTTCGTTGCGAATCATGTCCATGTCAGCGGCTCCGGACCGAGAGGAACAGGGATGGCTTCGGGGGGCGCGCAGGCTGCATCCTGAGGACGCCGCCGCGGTCCCTCAAAGCCGCCCGCCGATGCAAGGCGTGATTTTCTCCACCGGAATCGGCAAGGTCTGCCGCAACTCGATGGACTCAATCGCCCGTTGGGCCAGATAGGTCGAGAGAAATCCGTCCAGTTCGTTGCACGGCGAGGGCTGGTCCAGGAGAATAGCCTGGACAAAGGCGTCGAGCATGTGGTAGTGCCCCTTGTCGACCAGGAAGGGCGCGTCCTGCTCAAGCTGTTTCAGCCCCTGGGTGGCAGCCTGGGCCCGTTCCTGGTATTTGCGCAGATAGGCGTCAAAGCCTTCGCCCTTGACCTTGCCGCGGTAGTGCTGCATGGGGAACGTCTCGCTGGCCGCGGCCGGAATGCCGTAGTAGTTGTTCTCGACAAAGAACAGGCTGCGCAACAGCGACGCCTTCGCCGTGACTTCAAACAGTTCCTTTGGATAGTCAAACGTCCCGAAGCAGGAAAACGTCAAGGTCATGCTGTCGCCGCCGCTGAATTTGAGGTGAATGCCATGCGACAGCCGCGACGACCCCCACGCGGTGATTTCCACCGGCCGCTGCGGAGCAAAAAACCAGCAGGCCAGATCAAGCCAATGCACGGACTCGCCGATGATCTCCCCGCCGCCGGTCAGGGGATCGAGATGCCCGAGGCCGTAGGAAGCGCTTTCGTCCTGGATACGGATGAGCAGATGCGTCTGGTCCTCTTCCGGCAGCAAGGCACGCTGCTTTTCAAGGTAGCGCCAGGCCGAATGGCGCGGCGCCGCCACCTGGGCCTGCCAGGCTTTCTTCAACGCCTGCAAGGCCGGCGCCATGCGCCGGTTCAGATCGACGCACAGCTTGACGTGGTGAGTCCGCACCGCCCGGATAATCCGGTAGGCCTCATCGTCGCGCATCGCCATCGGCTTTTCACAGAAAATATGCTTTCCGGCCCGGGCGGCCGCCTCGATGATCGGCAGGTGCGCTTCGTGCGTCGTCGCAATCTTGACCAGGTCGACTTCCGGATCCTGGACAATTGCCATGAAGTCGTCGGTGACTTCGGGAACGCCAAAATGCCCGGCCGCGGCCCGGGCCTTGTCGAGCTGCACGTCGCAGGCCCATTTCAAACGCAGCCGCGGATGGCGGGACAGATTGGGAAAATCCTGCCCCCAGGAAAATTTCCCGCAGCCGATCTGGGCCGCGACAAGCTTTTTTTTCGTTGTTGCCATGCTGGGTGTGGTTTTCTGGGGTTATGGCGCCGGGAGCGGCTTGGGCGCAAAGACGGACACGCTTGAAATATCTCGATAATTGTCTCATACTGTATTGGCCGGAATGGCAAATTTCAAACAAAAACGCCGGGGAATTGTCCGGCTCGTAATAGGCGCGGAACACTTGACCGCCGGCTGGTGACCTGCGATGAAATCACCGCAGAGTGCTTGCACTTGCCGTCCACGGAGTTATTTTTGACAGACGTGGCTTGCTTATCGTTTCCTACCTTGTCGGCCCTTGATCTTCTGGAGGACATCCATGCGCACGGCAGTGATGTGTTTAAGTCTGGCGCTGACCTTGACGGCGGCAGCCGAGAATCTGATCCTGAACGGCGACTTCAACCATAACGCCGCCGGCGAATTCTTCGAGTGGAACGGCACTTCCGCGGAGGTCACGTTTCTGGACGGGCAAGGGCCGGAAGGGAAAAACGCCCTCGTCGTCGACCTCGGCAAACTGGTGGTTTTCCGGCAGACGGAAATCAAGCTCGTCCCCGGGGAAAAGTACCGCCTCGGCGCCTGGATCAAAACCAGACAGTTCAACGCGGGACGCAGCGGCATTGTCATCTATGACATCCCGGGCTGGTACAAGGACGCCGGCACGGAGCGCCTGCCCGCCGATTGCCCGGAATGGACTCTCTGGCAGGCCGAAGTGACCGCCCCGCCCAGCCAGCAGAGCGGCCTGTATTCCTTCGGCATCTTCGCCACCTCGGCGACCGGCGAGCTCCAAGTCTCCGACTTCTTCCTGATGCCGGTTTCGGAAAAGGCCGTCGCCGAATCAAGGCCGGCGCCTGTGCTCCGAAACAACCGGATCATCCCCGTCGCCCCCTTGCTGAATCACGTCGTCAGCGACGACAAGGCTGAAATCCGCTTCTTCCACTCCACCCCCATGGCGGAAGACCTGGTCGAGGCCCGGGTGGCCATCACCCCGGCCGCGGCGGGCGCCGCGGTCTGGTCGCGCACCGACTCGATCCATTGCGCGCCCGAGAGCCCGGCCGCCGTTCCCCCGGCCGCGGAGATCGCCGCACGCACGGCCGCGTAGCCGGG
>JAKLHU010000094.1 GCA_022709995.1 Verrucomicrobiota bacterium
AGGCTCCCGATGCAGCCACGCAGCCGGCTGTCCTTCTTCCAGGTCACGAACGCGGCCCCGGCCTCGACGAGGCGCCCTTCGGGAGGCGAGAGGTCACGCTTGCCCTCGGGGAGGCCGAGAGCCCGGGCGGCAGCGTGACGGCCGGACTGGCCATTTACGACACGATGCAAATGATGTCCTGCGACGTCCGCACGTATTGCGTCGGCCAGGCCGCCAGCATGGGGGCCATCCTCCTGGCGGCCGGCGCCCCCGGCAAGCGTTTCGGGCTGCCGCACGCCAGCATCATGGTGCACCAGCCCTCCGGAGGCTATGAAGGCACGGCCGCCGACATCGACATCCATGCCCAGCATATCCTCCATATCCGCAGCGTGCTGTACGCTATCTTGTCGAAGCATATCGGCAAACCGGCGGAGCAGATCCGGCAGGACAGCGAACGCGATTTCTTCCTGACCGCTGAAGCCGCCAAGAAGTACGGCATCGTCGATGAAGTCCTTGTTCCCAAGAACAAGCCGGCCCGGGAAAACGCCGGGAAATAAGCAGCCAAGGAGAGTGCCAGCCGGCCGGGCGGTTGCGTCCGCCGGCGGCGACCGGCTCTCCCCTTTCGAACCATAAGGCCTTTTCATGGGAAGAAAACGAACCAGTGAGCTTAATCCGCTGTGCTCCTTCTGCGGCCGCGAAATCCGCAACGAGCACCAGGGCGTGCAGTCGCCTCTTGGAGAGGCGTGCATCTGCTCCGTCTGCGCCGAAATCACCAACGAACTGCTGAATCCGCCGAAGACCAAGTCGGCCAAAAACACCCGTAGCGGCGACAAGATGACCGAGTACATGCCGAGGGTGCTCAAGCCGAGCGAACTGAAAAGTCATTTGGACGATTATGTCGTCGGCCAGGAGCAGGTGAAGCGCGTCCTGGCGGTCGCCGTCCACAACCACTACAAGCGCCTGAAGTACCTGGCCGAGGGCGGCGCCGTCGCCAACGGCGTGGAGCTGGAAAAAAGCAACGTGCTGCTGATCGGCCCGACCGGCTCCGGCAAGACGCTGATGGCCAAGACGCTGGCCAAAAAGCTGGAGGTCCCTTTCGCCATGGGCGACGCCACGACGCTGACCGAGGCCGGCTATGTCGGCGAAGACGTCGAGAATATCCTCCTGCACCTGATCCAGGCCGCCGACTACAACATCGACAAGGCCCAGGTCGGCATCATCTACATTGATGAAATCGACAAGATTGCCAAGCGCTCGGAGAACGTCTCCATCACCCGGGACGTTTCTGGCGAAGGCGTGCAGCAGGCGCTGTTGAAAATTCTTGAAGGCACAGTTGCCAACGTGCCGCCGAAGGGCGGCCGGAAGCACCCGCAGGAGGAATATCTGCAGATCGACACCAGCAACATCCTGTTCATTTGCGCCGGCGCCTTCGTCGGCCTGGAGCAGATCATCAAGCGCCGGCTGGGCAGCCGCGTGCTGGGCTTCCATCGCGAAAAGACCGCCGGCACCCTCGACCTGGCCGAAAAAAATCCCGCCATTCTCGAATCTACCGAGCCGGAAGACCTGCTCAAGTTCGGCCTGATCCCGGAGTTCGTCGGCCGCCTGCCCGTGGTGGCGGCGCTGCGGGAATTGAGCAGCGACGACTTGATCACCATCCTGACGGCGCCGAAGAACGCCCTGGTCAAGCAGTACCAGGCCTTGTTCGACATGGAGGGCGCCAAGCTCGAGTTCGCGCCGGAGGCCCTGCGGGCCATGGCCGACCTGGCGGTCATCAAGGGCACGGGCGCCCGCGGCCTGCGCGCCATCCTCGAACGGCTCATGCTTGACATCATGTTCAATTTGCCGGAAAACAGCTCCCGCGAAAAAATTCTCGTCAGCGCGGACATGGTCAGGAACACACCGTAATCACAGGGAGGAATGACGCGGTCGGCCGCGGTCGGCCATTTTCCTTCGCCATCCTGCTCAAAGGGGGGGCCAGATGACCTTGGGGCGACTTTTCATCATCACGATCATGACGGTTCTGGCGGGACTGGCGTTCCCGGCCTCGAACGCGTCTGGATCGGCGCCGTCCCGGCCCTCCATCCGGTTCGTGCAGCAAGGCAAAATCAAGTATCTCTATCTGCGCGACGTGGCGTCGTACTACGGCATGCGCTACGCCGTCAGCGGCAAGACGGCGACCGTCGCCTCGGCGTATTCGCGCCTGCTGTTCACTCTGGACAGCCGGAGCATGACCCTGAACGGCGTCCGCGTCCACCTGGCCTTCGCCATCTCCCGCCGGGGCAAGGATTACCTACTCAGCATCAATGACTTCCAGCTGCTGCTCGATCCCATTCTGCGACCGGCCGCCCTGCCCCGACGGACCATCCGCAAAATTGTCCTCGACCCGGGGCACGGCGGCAAAGACGTCGGCGCCGTGGCGGACGGCACCCTGGAGAAGACCATCAATCTGCAGGTGGCCACGCGTCTGGCAGCAAAACTGCGGCAGCGAGGATACACGGTCGTCACCACCAGAAAATCCGACACCCCGGTCAGCCTGTCGCAGCGGGTGGAAAGCACCAGCAAGTGGGGCGCCGACCTGTTCATCAGCTTGCATTGCAACTCCGCCGAAGCCAGCGTGTCCGGACTGGAAATCTTCTCCGCCACCTGGCATGGGACGCCGCCGACGGGTGACCTGGTTCCCGCCAAGGAGCGCTGCCCGGCCAATGCCTTTGACCGCGAAAACTCCTATTTGTCATTTACGACCCAGAAAGCCTTGCTGGACGCTACGAAGGCCTCGGACCGCGGCATCAAGCGGCGGCGGTTTTCTGTCATCCGCGACATCACCTGCCCCGGCATGCTGGTTGAAATGGGGTTCCTCAGCAACAATACCGAACGACAACTGCTCAAACAGGCCAACCGGCAGGATGCCATCGCCAAGGCCATTGCCGATGCCGTTGACAAATTCCGGACGACGCTCGCCCCGCCGCCGGCCCGATGATGACCCGCCGGCCCGAAACGCCGGCGCCGTCGTGAAATCCAATCGGGGCGCATCACCAGAAGTTGGCTGACCGAAAGCACAGGAGATTGCCATGCCCTACGCCGACGATTGTGTTTTCTGCAAGATACTGCAAAAGCAGATTCCCGCGGCGCCGGTCTATGAGGATGATCTCGTCCTGGCCTTTCTGGACATCGCGCCGTTCAACTTCGGCCATACGGTCGTCGTCCCGAAAGACCACCACCACAGCTGCACCACCCTGGGCGGCGACTACCTGGCCCGGATGATGCAGGTGGCGCCAAAGATCGCCGCCGCGATCATGCGCGCCACCGAGGCCGAGGGCTTCAACCTCTTCCTCAACAATGGCAGCGTCGCCGGCCAGGTCGTGCCGCATGTCCACCTGCATATCCTGCCGCGCTTTGCCCATGACGGCGTCCTGATGACGGCCTCCACCCGGAAATACGACTCTCCCCAGACCATGACCGACCTGGCGGAAAAAATCAAACAGCGGGTCACCCATGCCTGAACACGATGCGGAATTTTCGGAAACGATCGCCGCCTTCTGCCGGCGCAAGCCGCGCTTCCAGATCGGGGCTTATGCCTTCATGCGCGACGCCGTGGGATTTACGATGCAGACGGTTAGCCGGGAAAACCCCAAGACGAACGCCCCCCGCCATGTCAGCGGCCAGGAACTGCTCGACAAAATCCGGTTGTTCCTGCTCTTGAAATACGGCCCGATGGCACGCCAGGTCCTGGATTACTGGGGAGTGACCAATACCGAGGATTTTGGCGAAATCGTGTTTGACATGGTCGGCCTGGAACTGCTGTCGGTCAGCCCGAAAGACAGCATCGACGACTTCATGCACGGATTTGATTTTGACGAAGCCCTGGTCAAGCCCTTCCAGGTCTCGGGACCGTTTCCCGACCTGCCGAAAATGGATTGACCGGAAAAGTTACGCGGCGGCCAGCTTCCGGGAAGCGGCCGCCAGATGCCCGAAGCCGCGAAACGCCGTCCGGCCCGGCCAAGCAGGAGCAAAGATGGAAACACCGACCATGATGACTATTCAATTGCCCGGCGGATGGTTGCTCCGGCACGGCCAGAAAACCTGCGGCGGACCAGCCGAACTGGCCTGGAACGGCAAGACCGTCCTGCGCGATTTCCAGTGCCGGTTCGACGCGCTCACCGATGCGGCCTTCGCCGTCCGAACGGTGCGCTTTTTCCGCAAGGGCGGGCAGGGCGTGGCCAGCAGTGAAGGGCAAGTCAACCCGCTGACAGGCAACGCGTTGCGCCAAATAACCCGCTATGGGGCCAATGCCGCCCGCGTGACCTGGGACGTCGCCTGGCGCAAAGACACCGCCGCCAAGATCGGCGTCGAAATCGGCTCGGCGACCCTGGTCGGCGTCTGGCGCCGCGTCCTGGTCATCCCCGATTTCGCGGCCTGGGCCAACGGCCAGACCGCCCAATGGCATGACCTGCAGCCGGGGAAAACCCTGGTCATCAGCCCGATTCCGCTCGCTGTCGTCGGCGAACGCGACGACGGCGTGCAGGTCGAGTTCTCCATGGGCTTTGATGTCTGGCGCTGGCAGCGCGGCCTGGGCGACTTCGGCCCCGGCAGTTCGCAGGTCGCTTTCACGGTCAATGACCAGGACGTGACTTTCCAGCGCCAGATCCTCCGGGGCGGCGAGGATGTCGTGCCCGCAGCTCGGGAATACCGCTTCTGTTCGCAAATCGCCTGGCGGGCGCCGGCGCCCGCGGCGCCCGCGGCGTTCCCGCCCGCGGCGCCCCTGGCGTTTCAGGCTGACGGCAACGGTCTGGCGGCGCTGCCGGCGGCCGGTTCCGACGGCGTACTGTCCTTCGCCCTTGATTTTGCCGCCATGCCGGTCGCGCCATCCGCCCGCCGCGACGACGGCTCCGGCCTGCCTTGCTGGGAAAGCAATGTCACGCAGCGGGCCGCCCGCCGCGCCATCCGGCAGATCGCCGCCGCGGGCGCAACCGGCTTTCTGCGCCTCGATGGCCTCACCCCGGGCCGGTGCCAGGACGGCTCGCACTGCGACCGAAAGCACGGAGCCGCCCATTGGGACCTGCAGGGCATCCTCACCTTTGCCGCCTGGGCCCGGCAATGTCTCGGCGACGGCTGGACGATGACAGCGCCGCAACCGCATGACCCTTGGCTGCTGCTGCCGTCGCTGGCAGATCCCCTGGCCGTGACCGGCTTCAGAACCTCGACCGATGAAGAATAACACCCCTTCCATCACCAGCGACCCCTTCGCCGGCATGACGTTGACAGGCTGGTACCCCGGCCATATGCTGAAGGCGACCCGCCAGATGCAGGAAGTCATCAGCCTGGTCGACCTGGTCGTCGAACTGGCCGACGCCAGAGCCCCGGCGTCGTCGCGGAATCCGGAAATCCGCGGTTACTTTCCCAACAAGCCGTTTCTGCTGGTCGCCAACAAGACCGACCTCGCCGACCCGGCGGCCTGCCGTCTCTGGGGAAAATGGTTCGCCGAGCAGGGCGAACGCGCCTTTTTCCTGGATTCGCGCCGGATTGCCAACATCCGCGGGTTGACGGAGTTATGGCGTCGGATCGTGCTGGAGACCAGGGCGGCCCGCGGGGCGACGCGCCCCCTCAACCGGCCCGCCCGGATCATGATCGTCGGCGCTCCCAATGTCGGCAAGTCGACCCTGGTCAACCATTTGCACAACCGCAACCAGGCCAAGGTCGGCCCCAAACCCGGCGTGACCCGCCACAACCAGTGGATAGCCCTGGACAACGATGTCGAACTGCTGGACACCCCGGGCATCCTGTGGCCGCGCATCCGCGACAAGAAGCATGAACTGCTGCTGACCCTGCTCGGCATCATGAAGGAAGACTTGATTCTGCCGACTCTCGTCGTCGAGTATTTCTGTTGGGAAATCCGCCGCCTGGAAAACGGCGCGGCGGTGAAGTGGGACACCCTCGGGCTGGCCGCTCCGCCGGCGGACGGCGCCGAGCTGCTCAAGGCCCTGGCCAGTCGCCGCGGCCTGCTCCGACCCGGAGGCATCCCCGACCTCGACCGCGCCGCCATCGCCATTATCAAGGATTTCCGCAACGCCAGACTCGGACGCCTCACCTTCGAACTGCCCCCCAAAACCGCCAACCAGCCCGAATTGGGCCCGCCCCGCCAAAATCCGTCGACAACACCGGCCGCCGCCGGCCGCGTTCCCGAGCCCAACCCCGATTCCGATTCCAATTTCGATTCCGATTCCAATCCCGGCCCCGGCCCCGAAGCCGGGCTCTGATTCAGCGAAACGGCGGTCGCGGCCAACCCCTTGCCAAAAAACCGCGGCCGTTCCACTGCGGAGGACATCATGGAGGCTCTCGAAACCCTGCTTGCCCGCTATCCCGTCCTCGGCCCCTGCCGGGACTCCCTGGCGGCCGCGATTGCGGCGATGATCGCCTGCTATGACGCCGACGGGACGGTTTTCACCTGCGGCAATGGCGGCAGCGCCGCCGACGCCGACCATATTGTGGGCGAACTGCTGAAGGGGTTCACCCATCCACGCCCCCTGCCGCCCGCCGACCAGCAGCATTTGTGCAAACTGGATCCGGCGGATGGCCCCCTGCTGGCCGAGAGGCTGCAATGCGGCCTGCGGGCGTTCTCCCTCATGAGCCAGACGGCCATTACCACCGCGGTCGGCAATGATCTCGGCGACGCCCTCGCCCCGGCCCAGCAGCTCTACGGCCTGGGCCGCCCCGGCGATGTGCTCATCGCCCTGTCGACCTCGGGAAACGCCCGCAACGTCGCCTTGGCCGCCCAGGTCGCCCGCTTCCGGAGCATGACGGTCATCGGCCTGACCGGCGCCGGCGGCGGCCGCCTGGCCAGCCTGGCCGACATCGCCATCCGGGTGCCGGCCCAACTGACGTACCAAATCCAGGAACTGCACCTGCCGGTGTACCACGCCCTCTGCATCGCGGTCGAAAATCATTTCTTCCCGCCCGGAACGTGATTCCTGCCTCACCCGGGCCGGCAGCAAGACAGCCAGAGGTCCTTCGCCATGCCATCATCGGATATATCGCAACAGCTGACCGCCTGCCTGCAACGTCTGGAAGATCTCAATCCCGATCTCACGACGGCCGAACTCCGGCAGCTCTACGTGCTGGCCGAATCCGTCGGCAAGGAGTTTTTCCCGGTCGCCGCCACCCAGGCGGAACGGCTCATCGCCCGGTATCGCCAGAGCCCCGTCAAACGTCACGGCGCCGAAATCCTGGCCGAGTACTTCCAGCATCTCGACGCCTGCGCGCGGCAACTGTGCGCAGCCGGCGAAATCAGCCCGGCCCGCGAGAGCCACCGTAGCTTCTCCACTGCGCTGGTGCCCCGGACCGAACGCCAGGCCTTGGACTTGTGCAAGATCCTCAACCGGGCGGAAGTGCCAAGACCGCTGATCAAGGCCGCCGATGCCTTCCGCCGCCGCCACGAGGTCGTCGCCAGCGTCGTGGAAATCGCCTTCCGGGTCATGTGGCGGGT
>JAKLHU010000095.1 GCA_022709995.1 Verrucomicrobiota bacterium
AGGACGGATAGGACGGATAGGACGGATAGGACGGATAGGACGGATAGGACGGATAGGACGGATAGGACGGATAGGACGGATAGGACATATACCCTTTGCTTGATGGCTCGGTTTGGCTTTGGGCGACTGCCATAACCCA
Organism: Verrucomicrobiota bacterium; assembly: GCA_022709995.1. Taxonomy (GTDB): domain Bacteria; phylum Verrucomicrobiota; class Lentisphaeria; order Oligosphaerales; family Oligosphaeraceae; genus JAAZKI01. The sequence goes on from JAKLHU010000095.1 coordinate 140, forward strand.
AGTGCCTATTCGTCCCATTGTCGTATATGCCGTCTATACGTCCCATCCGTCCTATCCGTCCTATCCGTCCCATGTCATCCTGCCGATCGCGGGCCGCAAAGCCGTGAACGGCAACCCCGGGGGGGATTTTCCGGCTTCGGGGGGCGTCCGTGCCGGCTTCGGGCAACTGGAAAAACTCGTTGCGGCTGTGGTAATTGCCGAGCGCGGGAATTATAGTATTTGATATTTCGAGGCAACGGTTTGGGCCGCTTGGCCAGCCGGTCGTCATGGACGCATCAAGGTGACAATGGCTTTCCGTCATTGGTGACCATCAACCAGAGGCCGGACCGGTCTCACTGCTCTTGCACAGGTGAAATGAAAATCAAAAAACAGGCGTTTGAACACTGGTCGGTCGATGATTCGTCCGACATCTACGGCGTCCCGAACTGGAGCTGTGACTATTTTGCCATCAACGGCCGCGGCGAGCTGGAGATTCTGGCCACGCCCGGCGACCGCGATTCCGGCGTTCCCCTGCTGGATGTCGTCAACGGCATCAAGGACCGCGGCATGAACATGCCGGTTCTGCTGCGGGTCAGCAACATCCTCGACGCGCGCATCAAGCTGCTGCACACCAGTTTTCGCAAAGCCATCAAGCAGACAAAATTCCAGGGCGAGTACAAGGGCGTTTTTCCGATCAAGGTCAATCAGCAGCAGCAGATCATCGAAGAGATCTGCCGTTTTGGCGAAGAGTACCATCACGGCCTGGAAGCCGGCAGCAAGGCCGAATTGATTGCGGCCCTCGGCACTCTCCAGGACCGCGAAGCCTGCCTGATCTGCAATGGCTACAAGGACGAGGAATTCATTGACCTGGCCCTCTACGCCTGCCGTCTTGGCTACCAGTGCTTCATCGTCGTGGAAATGCCCAGTGAAATGAATTTGATCATCGAGCGCAGCCGGGCCTTGGGCATCAAGCCCCTGATTGGCATCCGCATGAAACTCTCCACGCGGGCCAGCGGGCAGTGGACCGAATCCGGCGGCGACCGCAGCGTCTTCGGGCTCAACACGTCTGAACTGATGGCCATGGTCGACCTCCTGCGCCAGGAAGGCATGCTCGACTGCCTGCGGCTGCTGCACTATCACATCGGCTCCCAGATTCCGAACATCCGCGACATCCGGGCCGGCGTCCTGGAAGCCAGCCGGGTCTATGTCGGCTTGGTTGAAGAAGGCGCCGCCATGGGTCATCTCGACCTTGGCGGCGGCTTGGCCGTGGACTACGACGGCTCCCATACCAACTACCATCACAGCCGCAACTACACCATTGACGAATATTGCGTCGACATCATCGACACCGTCGGCGAAACCCTCAACAGCAAAGGCATTGCCCATCCGACCATCATCACCGAATCGGGCCGCGCCACCATCGCCTATTCGTCCATCCTGCTGTTCAACATCCTCGACGCCACCCGTTTCGAGCCGTCCTCGATTCCCGACGCCCTGCCCCCGGACTGCAACGAAATGACCAAGGACCTGATGAACATCCTGAAGAACATGAGCCAGAAGAACCTGCAGGAGAATTTCCACGACGCGATCTACTATCGTGACGAGCTGCGGATTTTGTTCAAGAACGGCCGGATTTCGCTGCGCGAACGCGGTTTGGCCGAGAGTGTCTTCTGGCACATCATGGTTTCGGTCATCAAGGAAGTCAAGAAGCTGAAGTACGTCCCGGATGAATTCGAGGGGCTGGACAAGGCCCTGGCCGACATCTACTACGGCAACCTGAGCATTTTCCAGTCACTGCCGGACTCCTGGGCGATCAAGCAGATTTTTCCGATCATGCCGATTCATCGCCTGAACGAGCGGCCGACCCGGAATGCCATCATTTCGGACATCACCTGCGACTGCGACGGCAAGATCGAGCAGTTTGTCGATTTGCACGACGAGCGCCAGACGCTGCCCTTGCACGAGTTGCGCGAGAACGAGGAGTACTATCTGGCGGCCTTCCTGGTCGGCGCCTATCAGGAGACGCTGGGCGACCTGCACAATCTTCTGGGCGACACGAATGTCGTCAGCATCAACATCACGGGCGAGCGCCACTACGAGATCGTCCAGGAGCTGGAAGGCGATTCGGTCGCCGACGTGTTGTCGTACGTGGAGTACAATCCGGCGGCGCTGCGTGATCGTTTCAAGCAGCGGGCGGAACGCGCGGTGCGGGAGAAGCTGATCACGCCGGCGGAGCGCAAGGCCATCATGACCGCCTTTGAAAACGGCATGCACGGCTACACGTATTTTGAACGTTGAACACAACCCAGGGAGGAACACACCATGGCAAAAGTACTGATCATCGGGGCCGGCGGCGTCGGCCAGGTCGTAGCCCATAAGTGCGCCCAGGTGCCGGAGGTGTTCAGCGACATCTGCCTGGCCAGCCGGACCGAGTCGAAATGCCGCAAGATCGCGGCCCAGCTGCCGCGGCCGATTCAGACGGCGCGGGTGGACGCGGACCAGGTTCCGGAGCTGGTCGCCCTGATCCGCTCCTTCCAGCCGGCGGTGGTGATCAACGTGGCCTTGCCCTACCAGGACCTGCATATCATGGACGCCTGCCTCGAAACCGGCGTCCACTACGTCGACACCGCCAATTACGAGCCGTTGGAAGAGGCGCATTTCGAATATCGCTGGCAGTGGGACTACCACGACCGTTTCAAGGAGCGCGGCATCATGGCGTTGCTGGGCAGCGGCTTTGACCCGGGCGTGACCAATGTCTACACCGCCTGGGCCAAGAAGAAGCATTTTGACACCATCGAGGAACTCGACATCATCGACGCCAACGCCGGCGATCACGGCCAGCCCTTCGCCACCAACTTCAATCCGGAAATCAACATCCGCGAGGTGACCGCCAATGGCAAATACTATCGCGATGGCGCCTTTGTGGAAACCAAGCCAATGGAAGTCAGCCGCGAGTACGACTTTCCGGAAGGCATCGGGCCGAAGAAAATCTATCTGCTGTGGCACGAGGAGCTGGAGTCGCTGGTGCGTTTTCTGAAGCCGCATGGCCTGAAGCAGGCCCGGTTCTGGATGACCTTCTCGGACAATTATCTGAAGCATCTGGAAGTTCTGCAGAACGTCGGCATGACCAGGATCGACCCGGTTCTCTACCAGGGCCGGGAGATCGTCCCGCTGCAGTTTTTGAAGGCGCTTCTGCCGGATCCGGCGTCGCTGGGGCCGCTGACCAAGGGCAAGACCTGCATCGGCTGCCATCTCAAGGGCACGAAAAATGGCCGGCCGCGAGAATACTACGTCTACAACATCTGCGACCACGAGGCGTGCTATCGCGAGGTGCAGTCGCAGGCGATTTCCTACACGACCGGCGTACCGGCCATGATCGGCGCCATGATGATCGCCACCGGCGTCTGGAAAGGCCGCGGTGTGTTCAACATGGAGCAGTTCGATCCCGAGCCGTTCATGGAAAAACTCAACCGCCATGGCCTGCCCTGGAAGGAAGTGTTCCTGTGATGGGAGGCCTGAACGGTCTGGACTTGGCCCGGATCGCGACGCCGTGCTTTGTTGTCGACCTCGGCCGGCTGCGCGCCAACCTGCGCATTCTGGACGATGTCATCCGGCGCAGCGGCGCACGCATCCTGCTGGCGCAGAAGGCGTTTTCCATGTTTTCGGTGTATCCGCTGCTGCGTCAGACTCTGCATGGCGTCTGTGCCTCTTCGCCGCATGAAGCCCGCCTGGGCCGCGAGGAATTCGGCCGCGAAGTGCATGCCTTTGCCGCCGCCTATGCCGACCGCGACCTGGCCGAACTGTTGACGCTGGCCGACCACCTTGTGTTCAACTCCTTTGCGCAATGGCGCCGGTATCGCAACCAGTGCGCCGCGGCGGGAATCACCTGCGGACTGCGTGTCAACCCGGAGCATTCCGAGGCCGTGGCGGAAATCTATTCGCCCTGCGCGCCGCGTTCGCGCCTCGGCATCCGTCGTCGCGATTTTGCCGGCCAGAGTCTGGACGGCATCAGCGGCCTGCATTTCCATACCCTGTGCCAGCAGGGCGCCGAGGCCCTGGAACGGACCCTGGCGGCCTTTGAAGAGCGGTTCGCCGAATTCCTGCCCGGGATGTCCTGGGTCAATTTCGGCGGCGGCCATCATATCACCCGACCCGGCTACGATGTCGATTTGCTTTGCCGGCTGGTCAGCGGTTTCCGGCAGCGCCACGGCATCAAGACCATTTACCTCGAGCCCGGCGAAGCCGTGGCTCTGAATGCCGGTAGCCTGGTCGCAACCGTGCTCGATTTGGTTGACAACGACGGGCCGATTGCCATTCTTGACGCCTCGGCCGCCGCGCACATGCCCGACGTCCTTGAAATGCCGTATCGGCCGGAAGTCGTCGGCGCGGGCCTGCCTGGCGAAAAGCCGTTCACCTGCCGGCTGGCCGGCCATTCCTGCCTGGCCGGAGATGTCATCGGCGACTACTCCTTTGACCGGCCGTTGCGAGTCGGCGACCGCGTCGAACTGCTGGACATGGCGATCTATTCGATGGTCAAGACCACGACCTTCAATGGCCTGGCTCTGCCCTCCATCGCGACCTGGGACGAGGAAAACGGCGACTTCCGCCTGGTGCGCCAGTTCTCCTACGAGGACTTCAAATCCCGGCTGTCGTAGGCCCGCCAGCCCCAGCCGGCCGCAAGCGGCCGGCCACTGGACAGAAGCGGCGCGGCCACCGGTCGCAAAGCAGCGGTAAAAAGTCTTGGCCTGCTTTCTTGCCTCTTTGCCGCCCATCGCCTTGCCGCGGCTGCGACAGCGGCCACGGCAAGGCGATGGGCCGAAAAGGGATAGATGGGGGAGCGCGAGGGGGAGGAAAGGGCCCGCGGCCCTTTCCTCCCCCTCGCAAAACCTTCTCTTCTCCTCGCCGGCCCTTTCCTCCCTCTCGCTGAACCCGACTATGCTTTTCCGGCCGGCACTTGTTGGCTCAGGCAATGCAGGGCGCCGCCTTCGAGGACAATGTCGAAGCTGTCGATTGGGATGATATCGCGGCCGGGGAAGGCCTGGCCGAGGACGGCGAGGGCCTGGCGGTCGCTGTTGTCCTGGCGGTAGGTCGGCGCCAGCACGGCGCCATTGATGACGAGGAAATTCGCGTAGCTGGCCGGCAGAATTTCTTCGCGCCAGCCCTGTGGACGGATGGGCTGCGGGCAGGGCAGGGGAACCACCTCGAGGCGGCGTCCCTCCGGGCCGCGCATCTGTTTCAACAACGTCAGATTGCGCTGCAGAATCGCGTGATTTGGCGACATCGGGTCGTCGTCGACCAGCGTCAGCACGGCATCGGGCCGGAAGAACCTGGCCAGGGTGTCGATATGGCCGTCGGTGTCATCGCCGCACAGCCCGCCGGGCAGCCAGCCGATCTGCTCTACGCCCAGAAATCGACGCAGAATCCGTTCAATGTCGGTTTTACCGAGGCCTGGATTGCGGTTGGGGTTGAGCAGGACCGACTCGGTGGTGAGGAGCATGCCGGCGCCATTGGTTTCCAAGGCGCCGCCCTCTCCGAACAGCGGCGCCTGGAAGCAGGGCAGGCCCATCGCGCCGGCCATGCGCTCGGCAACCAGATCGTCCTGACCCCAGGGCGGGAATTTGCCGCCCCAGGCGTTGTAGTGGAAGGAGACGACGGCTCGTTGCGACGTCAGCCGATGCTTCAGGACAATCGGGCCGTGGTCGCGGCACCAGGCATCGTCCGTGGCAAGGTCATGCATGATGACGCGGTCCATTTTGGCGCCGGCGCCGGCCAGCAGGTCGCGCCAGCGCGTCTGGGCCGCGGCGACGCAGTGCAGGCGCACGTCCTCGTACTTGGAAATGGCCGCCGCAAAGGCCGCATACGCTTTTTCCATGGCGGGGCGGTTGTCCGGCCAGGTGCGCGAATTCAGCGGGCAGGACAGAATTACGGATTCCTGGTGCTCCCATTCGGCCGGAAACAGAAAGCCCTGCTCCTGTGGAGTGGCCGCGGCGGCCAGGTTGGCATCGGGTGACATGGCGTGGCTCCTTTTCAGTCGTCAAAGCGCCGGGTGATTTTGTCATACGCGTCTATGCGCCGGTCGCGGAAGAACGGCCACATCCGCCGATGCTCCTCCAATTGCCGCCAGTCGCAGTCGGCATAGACGATAGCGGGGCTGTCGCCGGCTTCGGCCAGGCTGCGGCCGTAGAAGTCGCAGACAAACGACGATCCCCAGAAATGCGTCTCGCCCTCCTGGCCGACCCGGTTGACCGCTGCATAGAAGCAGCCGTTGGCCACGGCGTGGCCGCGTTGGACATTGAGCCAGGCTTCGCGCTGGCGCGCCGCCAGTTCCGGCCCCTCCGAGGCCAAGCCGCCGATCGCGGTTGGACAGAAGATCAGGCCGGCGCCCTGCAGGGCGGTCAGGCGGGCCGATTCCGGAAACCACTGGTCCCAGCAGATGATGACGCCAATCCGGCCAAAGGCCGTGTCAAAGGCCTGAAAACCAAGGTCGCCCGGCGTGAAATAGAATTTCTCTTCAAAGCCGGGGTCCTGGGGAATGTGCATCTTGCGGTATTTGCCGGCGATCTGGCCGTCGGCGTCGATGACGACGGCGGTGTTGTGGGCCAGGCCCGGGGCCCGGTGCTCGAACAGGGAGAGAATGATGACGACTCCCAACCGGCGGGCCAGCTCGCCGTAATGGCGCGTGGCCGGCCCGGGGATGGTTTCCGCCAACGCGAAGAGGTCGGGATTTTGGACCCGGCAGAAATACGGGTGCAGAAAGAGCTCCTGGGTGCAGATGATCTTGGCGCCGCTGGCGGCGGCCGTGGTGATGAGCCGGTCGGTGTCGGCCATGGCCGCAGCCGGGCTGGCAAAGCCGGTGTTCTGCAGCAGAGCGATACGGACGACTCGCGGGTCGCCGGCGCTGGCCCCATGGGCCAAGGAAGCGGGTTTGTCGGACATGGTTTGGGTTCTCCTTGCTTCAGTCTGCCGCCGTATGGTGTTCGGCCTTTAGGCTGCCGCCGATCGTAGTTCAGGCTTCAGCCTGCCGTCGAGGGGTGGGGCCAATGCGCTTCACTTATGCGTAACACCGGCTGGAATCATGGGACTTATAGGACGGTGGAATAGGACATATGGGACTTATGGGACGTATAGGCGGCACATAGGAGTAACGGAACATGATGCCGATTCAGCTCACGCGCGGGGCGGCGCCATGCCCGCGGCCTGCAAGTCCGCGGCAATCTTCTTCAGACGTCCCAGGGCGTGGCGGTAGAATTTCTTCCAGCCGGCGCACAGCAGGCTGGTGTCCTGGAAACGGTTTTTGGGGCAGTCGCCGGCGCAGTACGGGTTGA
>JAKLHU010000096.1 GCA_022709995.1 Verrucomicrobiota bacterium
TCTGCAACAGTTATTTGACAATCCGCATATCGTCGCTAAATTGTTACCATTGAAATAAGGGATGCAATTTCGAACGGTGACAGTCATGAAAAAAACGATGATGACGATAATAATGGCGCTCCTGGCCCTGGGCTGCGGAGCGGGAGGCGGCGAACAGCGGGAGGTGAAACAGAAGGCGATGGAGACGAATGCGGAGATCCGGACGGCCACTTTTGCCGGCGGCTGCTTCTGGTGCGTGGAGGAGCTGCTGCGCCGGCAGCCCGGGGTGCTGGCCGCCATCAGCGGCTATGCCGGCGGCGCCGTCGACCACCCGACCTACCGACAAGTCTGCACCGGCGACACCGGTCACGCCGAAACCGTCCAGGTCCTCTATGACCCAAAACTGACCGACTTTGAAACGCTGGCGCGATTCTTCCTCGAAATCCACGACCCGACCCAGGAGGACCGGCAGGGCCCCGACCGCGGCAGCCAGTACCGCTCCGTCATCTTCTACCAGCAGGAAGCCGAAAAGCAAATCGCGGCCAAACTGCTGGACATCCTGCGCCGCCAGGGCCTCGACGTCAAAACCGCCATCGAACCAATCGAGCGCTTCTGGAAGGCCGAAGACGACCACCAGGACTATTATGAAAAAACCGGCAAGGCGCCTTACTGCCATCGCTGGCAGAAGCGCTTCTGAATAACCTAACCTTCATCGCAATCAAACTGCCAGAATGGCCTTTCCGAATATATATCTTGGCATTTCCAAAATGGCATGCGCCGCATAGTCGCTCCGGGCTATCCCCCATAGCGACTCACCTGCTCATCGACGTTCATCGGTGTTCATCGGTGTTCATCGGTGGTTCAAAATAAACCACCGCGCCGACCTCAGCCCGCGACCGTGAGAATGACCTTGCCGATGTTCTCCTGGCGCTCCAAAATGGCATGCGCCGCGGCCACTTCCGCCATCGGAAGGACCCGATGGACGACGGTCTTGATGGCGCCAGCGGCGATTTTCGGCCAGCAGTCCTTTTCCAGGGCCCGGAGCACGGCGGCCTTCATCTCCTCGGTCCGGCTGCGCAACGTGCTGCCGATGAGGCGGATGCGCTTCTTATAAAGCACGTCGAGCGGCAATTCGGCGCGATTGCCGGCGAGGGCGGCGATCAGCACCCACCGGCCCCAGGGCGCCATCTTGGCGATATGCTCTCCCAAAGCCGGCCCGGCCGCGCAGTCGAGGGCGATGTCGACGGGATTGGCCTCCAGGACGGCGCCCAGGTCTTCGGTCTTGCGGTTCACGACGAGGTCGGCGCCGATGGTCTTGACAAAGGCGGCCTTTTCCGGTGAGCCGACGGTGGTGATGACTTTGCACCCGGCCTGTTTGGCCAGCTGGATCGCGGCCAGGCCCACGCCGCTGGCGCCGGCCTGGATGAAGACGACATCGCCGGCCTTCATGCCGGCCTCCACCACCAGATTCAGATACGCGGTCGCAAACACCTCGGGAAGTCCGGCCGCCGCCGTCAGGTCCAGTCCTGCCGGCGCCGGCAGGACCAGGCTGGCCGGCGCCGACACCTTTTCGGCATAGCCGCCGCCGCCGAGCAAAGCACAGACCTGGTCGCCACGACGCCAGCGCGATCCGGCCGGCGCTTCCAGAACGCGGCCGGAGACCTCCAGGCCCGGCCATTCCGGCCAGCCGGGCGGCGAGGGATAATCGCCGCGGCGCTGCAGCAAATCGGCGCGGTTCAACCCGGCCGCCGCAATCGCAATCAGGACATCGCCCTCGCCGCGAACGGGCTCGGCGACTTCCCGCCAGACAAAATTCTTGTTCGCATCAATCAACATGGCATGCATGAAGCAACATTCCTTTCCAAATTGGATTCTCCTGGCCGCTGGCCCTCCGGCGCCGGCGCCGGTCCGAGCCCCGCAGCCAGGCGGCGCGCCGTCACCAATGCCGCGGTGTCAGCCCGAGAACGCGGGAAATACGGTCGCGAACCGGATGGTCGGGATGGCGGGGCGACAGCTTGTTCTTGGTAAAGCCCAGGGCCAGGCCGGTTTTCCGGTCGGCCAGCCCCTCGGCGCCGCCCGCGCCGCCATGCCCGAACGTCCGCCCGAGGTCGTCCTCCGGGCCGGCCAAGACATAGCCGAGGCCGAATTTATTCCAGCAGCCGCCCGGCGGAATCGGGTCGTCCGCATGCCGCCGCAACACCGTCGCCCGGTCCAAAGTCGCCGAGGTCAGCAGCTGGACGCCGTCGCCACCGGACAGCAAGGCGGCGTAGTGCCGGGCCAGGGCGGTCGCCGTGGCAAAGCCGTTAGCCGAAGGGATAAAGCCGCGACGGACGGCTTCGCGGCCCAGGAAGGCCTCCGCCCACTGCGGTCCTTGCGCAAAGGCCGTGCCATCCAGGCCGGCGCAGCGCTCCTCGGCGGCGGCCGGCAGGCCGAACATCATCTCGTCCTCCAAGCCGAGCGGCGCGATGACCTGCTCCTGCATGACCTGCTGAAAGTGCTTGCCGGCGACGCGGCCCGCAGTTTCGCCAAGCAGCCAGGCGTAAGTCAGGCCCTGGTAGCAGCATTTTCCGCCGGGCGGCACGGCCGGCGCCATCGTCGTCAGCCGGCGGCACATCTCGTCCCAATCCGCCATTTCCGCCCAGTCTTTGGTCGGCGGGGCCAGGTGCATGCCGGTCCGATGGCTGAGGACCTGCCAGACGCGGATGTCATCCCGGCCCTGGCCGCCGAACTCCGGCCAGACCTCGGCCACGCGCGTGTCATACGAAATCAGCCTGTCCTCCACCAAGCGGTGAAACGCCGTGGTCATCACGCCCTTGCCCACGGAGAAAATCGGAAACAGGGTCTCCGCCGTGACGGGCCTGGTGCGGGCCGGGTCGGCAAAGCCGGCGCACAGCCGGGCGGCCAGCCGGCCGTGCCGGAACACCGTCAGCTGGCAGCCACATTCCTCGCCGGAAGCCACCGCGTCGTCCAGAATGCCTTGCAAAACCGGCGCCAAGTCCGGCTGTTCAGCGGAGGAATCGATGCCGGCCGGCGACTGCGACTGGCGCCGGGGCAGGGGCAGGTCTTTCATACGATCTCCATGGCCCCGAGGGGAAAGTGCTGCTGGCTGCCATACACGTCCGTGTCGCCGGGGCCGCCAGAGCCGCATCGGCGCGGAATCACGACCTTGACCGTCAGAATCCGTCGGAACGGCTTAATGTGAATGCGCGCCGGATCGGCGTCGTACAGAGCGCCAATGGCCGCCGGCGTGAAAGTGGCCGCCTGTAGGACGCGCTCGTAGTCCGCGGCCGTCCGGAACATCAGGTCAACCGTGAGCTGAAACGGGCCGGCATTCTTGCTGCGGCAGACAAACGCCAAGTCATAAATCCGCATGGCCGCCAACCTCCACGATCACAAATGGGAAATCAAGTTCAAGTCCGGTCGTGTCCAACAGATGATACAACGCAAAGTCGAAGACCTCGCCGCCGTGGAAGTCAGAGGGCGAGAAGGGGAACGCCAGGTTGCCGGCGGTGGCCTTACGATTCGGAAAGGCCTGGTGCAGCGCACTGGAGCGCGCCAGGCTGAGCACCGTGTCGGCAATTTCCTGGGTCGGGCCGATCGCCTCGATCAGCAGACCCGCCTCCCGTGGCAGCGGTTCCGGCGGCGCTTCCAGGCCGCCGCTGACGGCATCCACGCCATAGCGCAGGAAGCGCAACGCATAATCGCCGCTGACGCCGGCCATGCTGGTCGCCACCGCGGCCCGGACGCCGTGTTCGATGGCGTCCAGGGAGGCGATGGCGACCGGGTCGCGCACGCCGGCGATCGTGATGGTCCGCCAGCCGCGCCGCACCGCCCCTTCCAGTTTCAAGGTCGGCTTCGCCGCCGGCGCCAGCGTCGTCCCGCGCACGGTCACGCCGCGTTCGCCAGCCGGCGTGAACTCCGCCTGCCGCATGTCGATCATGCCTTCCGGCTCATAAAAGCATTCCGGGTCCGGCTGCTCGTACAACGAATGCGCGGCCACCGAGTCCGGCGAGCATTTCCGGATGGGATTCGGCGGCTCCACGGTCATGGCGTCGCGCCGCAAAGTGACGACCAGGGAGTCGTTGGCGCCGACCGGCCGCGCGCACAAAGCGCCGCATTCGGCGATCTTGGCGGCGTGCAAGGCCAGCCCGGCCGGAAAACCATGCATGATCGGATACGCCGCAAACACGGCCGTGTCACAACACCGCCCCGACAAAATCACGTCCGCGCCCGACTGCAACGCCCGGATGATCGGTTCGGTGCCGAACTGGGCGACCGGATGCGCCAACTGGTCCAGGCAGGCCGGATCAAACTCCGGGGCGCCGCCGCACGGGGTCAGGCGGCCTTGCGCCGCCCATTGGCGAAGCTGGCCAATGTCAAGGTCGGAGTAGACGACGGCGACCGTGAAGCGCAGCTTCTTCTCCGCCGCGATTTCCCGAAGCACCTCAAGCGTGGCATCGACATGCGGCCTGGCTCCGGAGCCGCCGGCGCTGCCGATGATCAGCGGAAGCTTCCGGTCCAGGGCCGCCGGCAGGGCCAAGGCCAGGTCGCGCTTGACCTGCAACCGTTTGACAAAGCCCTTGCCGCTGCCCAGATAATACGGCCCCGGGTCGGTCGAGCCGGCGTCCACCCCGATGAAATCAAGCGGTCCGGCCAGGGCGTTGGCAAGGCTCTCCGGAGCATAGCCGTAACCCAGCATGCCGCACAAGGACAAATAGCGGATTTCCTCTTTCATGAACAACGCGTCCCCGGGACCTGACTTCGGCAAAATGACACGAAAAACAATGTTATATCAAATGTAATGGCACATCGCCGCTTTTGCCAGCGACCGACCGGTCCGCAAAGCCATTTTGGGCGATCCTGTGTCCCTTCGCCGCGAAGGCCATCTCAGAATTTATTCCGCTGCCGCGGCTTCGGATTGCCCGGGATGCGGCAGTGTGGGATTACCAGTGGAATTTCCGCCCCGTGTCGCTGCCAGCGTTGCAATATCCCAAAATGGGACTAAGTTAATTTCCAATCACCAAAACTTGAGAACGACAGCCATGCGAATCGCAGGCAAGAAAAAGCTGGTCCAGTTTATGGAGAGGCGTCCCGGTTCGGCCTCTTCTCTGCGCTCATGGGTGCAAGTTGCCGAAACATCGGAATGGAAGACGCCAACCGATATCAAGCAAACCTTCGCCAGCACCAGCTTTCTTTCCCGCAACCGCGTGGTCTTCAACATCGGCGGCAACAGATTCCGACTCCTGGTCGTCGTCTTCTACGTACAGAAAAACGTGATTGTCAACTGGCTTGGCACTCATGCCGAATACGATATAATGAATTTTTAGGAGGTGGCAGCATGAACATCAAAGTCATCAAAAACGATGCCGAGCTTGATGCCGCCATGAAGCGCCTGGAAGCGCTGGCACTGGCAAACCCTGAGCCAACAGGCGAAGTCGCGGACGAGATTGAGCTGCTTTCGCTGATTATTTCCGACTACGAAAACAAACATTATCCGATTGAAGCCCCAACCCCAGTCGAGGCGATAAAATTCGCCATGGAGCAGCGGGGCCTGAAGCCAAAGGACATCGCCCCTTGCTTTGGCTCCCTCTCGCGCACGTACGAGGTGCTTAACGGCGCCCGGGGACTGTCATTGAATATGATTCGCCGCCTGCATCAGCAATATGCCATTCCCGCGCACTGCCTGATTGGCCAACCGTAGGGGCAGCCAGCATGCCTTTCCTGCCGGGGACTTAATCAAGGATGCGGGACACAAGAATGGACACTACTGACATAATTTCATTGAAGAAAAAGATTCTTATCATCGCCGGCCCCAACGGCGCGGGCAAAACCACTTTTGCCGCGGAGTTTCTGCCCCGGGAAGCTCGCTGCCCGGCCTTTATCAACGCCGACCTGATCGCCGCCGGGCTGGCGCCTTTCGAACCAGAGCGCGCAGCTTTCCGCGCCGGTCGGTTGATGCTGGAGGAGATGCACAACCATGTCCGGCGAGGCGAGAGTTTCGCTTTCGAGACAACCCTGAGCGGCCGGGGTTACGCTGAACTGATTCCCGCCTGGCAGACACAGGGCTTCGTCGTCAAACTGTTCTTTTTGCGGCTCGCCTCGCCGGAACTGGCCATTGCCCGGGTACGGCAACGAGTGCGGGAGGGCGGCCACAACATCCCAGAGCCGGTCATCCGGCGCCGCTTTGCCTCGGGGTTGAGTAATTTCGAAACCTTATACAAACCGCTGGTCGATGAATGGGCGCTTTACGACAATTCCGGCGGCGAGCCGATATTGATCGAAGAAGGAATGTAACTATGAAAAAGCAAACTATTAATTTGAACCAGAAACAGCTGAAACGCGATCCCGACCTGGCGGCGGCGGAGATCGCTATGCGACGAGCCGCGGCAAAGGCCCGGCAAAAAGCCCAGCAAGTATCAGCAGGAGTCATGCTGTGGAAGGATGGCCAGGTCGTTGAGGAACGGCAACAAAAACTATCCGGCAAGTGACCCTGAAAATCAGACGATGCCGCCGGATTTCGACCGACTCCACCGCCAGAGTGAGCGATTGTGCCTGCCTGCCAATGACGACGACAAGATTGAATTCCGCCGTCGAATGATTACTTTCACCATGTACCATTTTGTCTGGATCTGGCGTGCCATTCCTGGCTCTATCCAGCGGCACGCACGACCTCTCCCCTTCCTGCCTTGTCACAACGGAGCCAAAAACTTATGCGCCCTTCACCACCCCTGCTGCTGACGCTGGCGATGCTGTGCCTGCCCCTGTTCGCCTTTGGCCAGGAACGCTGCGACCCGGAAGCCGAAGCCTATCTCAAGCAGCTCGCCGCCGCCTCGGCCAGCTACGCCCCGCGCTCGGGGCGCACCGCGTTCTTTGCCCGCGCCCAGCTCAAATACGGCCTGGAGCGCTCCGACTACCTGCACCGCTGGGGCGACCGGCCGCTGCTCCAGGACACGTCGTTCCAGGACCGGGGCACGTTCACGGTCAACAACGGCGCCTATTCCGACATCGGCTTCCTCAATCCGCTCTCCTATCGGACCATGGCCGGAGTCCTCAAGCGCTTTGACATCGACGGCTTCGCGTTCTTCCCCGGCACCAAGGGCCGCCGCGACTTGTACCGGCACTGCGGAACGCCGGGCGCGACCATCGCCGTGCTGCCGGAAATCACCTATTCGAGCTTCACGCCGCCCGGAACGGCCGTCGACCCGGCCCTGCTGGAAACGTACCTGGAGCTGGCGGCAGAGGCCCTGACTTCGCCGCAGGCCTACCGGATCAACGGCAAAATCGTCGTCACCACCTATCCCGGGCCGGCGGCAGGCAACGACGTGGTCTTCTGGGCCGCCTTGAAAAAAGCCCTGGTCGAACGCCTCGGCGACCATTTCATCATCATGCCGTACGCCACGCTGACCCACATCACCAAGACCGGC
>JAKLHU010000097.1 GCA_022709995.1 Verrucomicrobiota bacterium
CCCCGGCGTACCGGCGGAGGCCGATCTGACGATGCGCGCCGCTCGGTTGCTGCAACAGACCACCGGCACTCGCCAGGGCGCGGCGATTCGCATCGCCAAACACCTGCCGATGGGCGGCGGGCTGGGCGGCGGCAGCTCCGACGCCGCCACCGTCCTCCTTGAAATGCGGCGGCTGTTTGCCCCGGCCGTTCCCGACCAGGAACTTGGCGCCCTGGCGGCCAAGCTGGGCGCCGACGTGCCGTTTTTTCTGCGACCGGTTCCGTCTCTGGCCACCGGCATTGGCGAAGTCCTCACGCCGATCCCCGTGGCGGCAACCCCGCCGGTCGTGCTGGCGGCGCCGGGCTTTCCGGTCTCCGCCGCCTGGGCTTACGGCCACTGGCAGGCTAGCCCAAAGCCATCGGCGCCGGCGGCCGAAGACCTGCTCGCAGCCCTGGCCAAAGGCGATGTCGAACACATCGCCCAGCTGACCCACAACGATCTCGAATACTGCCTGCTGGCGAAATTCCCGCTGCTGCGCATTCTTCGGCAGCGGATGCTTGACCTGGGTTGCCTGGCCGTGCACGTTTCCGGCAGCGGTCCGACCTTGTTCGGCATCGGTCCCCGTCAAGGCTTGGAGGCCGATGCCATTTCCTCCTTGGCCGACGGCTTGCCCATGCTTAAAACCTGGTTCTTCCCCGGCACGGCGGCACACCGCGGCTGACCGCCAAAACGGCGGAAGAACAAAGACCTCTCCATACAAATCCGGACAAGTCCGGACAAGTCCCGGGTGCGACGCCGCCGCGCCGGTTCACCGGGCGGGCGCGGGCGCGGGGACGGGCGGAGGCGGAGGCGCGGGGACGGGCTTCGTGACGCCATCGCGATTGCCGATGCCGGCGGGCGCGGGCGGGGGCGAGGGCGCGATGTTCTGCCGATAGAATTCGAGCAGCGTAGCCAGATTGACATGCGCATACGGCATGTCGCAGGCCGGCTTGTTCCGGCCGGCGTCGGCAAACCAGACTTCCAGGGTGGCCGGTTTGAAAATGGCATTATGCAAGTTGGATTTCATGGCGACCGGCCTTTTGATGATCTCCATCATGACTTCCGGTGTGATGGCGCCCAGCTTTTCATGCAGGCGTTCGGACAGGACTTTGGCGCGGCCGGAGCCGGAAATCATCACCGTGTCGGCCGGCACGGTCGGCAAGCGCGGATGCTGCTGACCGGCCTCCAGAACCTCCAGCACGGTCGGCGTCGCATAGATTCCGACCAGGTCGCGGCCGCGGTCGCTGAGGACGTAGTAATACTCGCACGTGCGCGGCGTCTCCTTCAGAATGGCCACGGCTTCCCGCACGGTCTTGGCCCGTTCCATGATATCGCGCATGAGAAAAGTCATCGGCATGCCGTCCCAGTCGCCTTCGCCGCCGCCGCCCATTTCGCCCATGGCCAGGCCATGCTCGTTCATCGCCGTCACCGTGCCCAGAAAACCGGCATAGCCGACCGACAGCCAGGCGTGCCGGCCCGTCGGCAGGAACACCTGCAGCACCGTGTACTTCTGCAAGTTGACGTCGGACATGTAGTCCAGAACACGCGCATGCACAATCTCGCCGTCGGCGGAAGCCCGGCCCCGGACCGCGACGCCGCTGCAATGAAACAACTCCGGGAAGAAATTGGCGCAAAGGGCGTCGCGGTCGGTGATGCCGGCGGCCCGGCCCATGGCCAGGCATTCCACCAGAAAACGCTCCGGCGTATGCGGCCGGGCCCGGGTGATGATCTCATCGAGGCGGTCGTAAAACCACTCCCCTTTGGCAAAACAATATCCAGCCGCCACCAGCGACATCGTCTGCGGCGTGACCTTGGGGATGATTTTAGCCAGCAGCCGGCCGTGGGCGGCCCCCATTTCCTCCGGCGCGCCAGCCACAAACAGCACGCGCTTGCCCTGTGTCTGCGCCAGCAGACCATGCGGATCACGGGCCACCACGTTGATTTCCTGCCCGGAAAGACCCAGCCCCGCCACAACGCAGGCGCTGATCAGCCATGCCAGCCAGCAACACTTCACCACGGTAACCTCCGATTCTTGTCAACTTGCCCAGCCTGGCCTCAATCAAGCCAGCGCCGCCATGCCCCTGCGACCAGGGACGGAAACGTGCCAGAACGCAAAATTCAACCAGACTTCAGACCTCGAGCCTACAACTCCACGCTTTCCAGCAGGCGTTCGAAGACTGCCGCCGTCATCCGCAAGACATCCTCCTGGCTGACATCACGGGCGGTAAGGTTGCCCGGCGGCGCAAACGCCGTCGCCGGGGTTTCCGCGTCCAGACGCCAATCCGTAATCGTAAACGTACCCTGAACGCCGCCAACCGCGAAAAAGCCGCTTTGCGGCACCCCGTCCGCGTCGAAAACGAGATTGATCCGTCCCTTGAATTTCGGATGCGGGATGTCGACGGCCACCCTGGTCATGCCCTGCGCGGTCGGGGTGACGGAAACCTGGGCGTAGGACTTCAGCATTTCCGGCGCCATCGCGGCACTGGCCAGCACTCCGGTCGCCAGCTGGTATTTCAAGATCTGCTCCGGGGTGATGAACGCACTGCAGCGCCGGTCGGCCAGGGCTTGGAGAGAGCCGACGAAGAGCGACTCCTTGGCGCCGGCTATCCACGGGTGCTCCCCCTGCCCGAAAGCCGCCTGGCCGAGTTTGGGGATTTGCCCAGTCAAGGCATACCATCCGTTGGTTCCCCGGCTCAGCCGAAAATCAGCTTTGTGGCTGCTGCCGTTGACGTCAACGGCCAGGCTGATACCGAGATGATGGGCACAACCGGGAACGGGCGCACTGGACAACATCATGCTCAAAGACCGAAAAAAACCGGCCAGCAGGCGCAAACCCGTCGTTTCCGGATTGCTGGTGTCAGCGGCATCGACCGGACGCCATTCCGGCGGTCGCCGGGCCGTGAAGAAATCCACCAGTTCGGCAAAGACGTAAGCCGACTGCGAAGCCACGGTATAATGATTGACTCCCGGCAGCCAGATGATGTCGCAGCCGGCTTCTTTCCCCAGTTCCCGCGAGCATTCCGGAGGAATGACATGATCCTCCGCAGCGCAAATCATCTTCAGGCGACCATCCTGGCTGAGACGGCGAAGCGCCTCCCCTTGGGAGACCGGGTCGAGGCGCTTCAATTCAGCCAGGGTCGCTTCCCGAGCGGCCTCGCTCTGGCCGTCCAGGAACTTCCGGAACGCCGCCGTCTCCCGCGATTCATGGCGGAAGATCTTTTCCAGGTTGCCGCCGCCCATAAGCAGGAAGGCGCGTTCCAGGCGCGGTTCGAAGCCACAGACGCTGGCCGAGATGATGGCGCCCAGGCTGCCGCCGCCAATGCCGATCTTGTCCGCCGCGACTTCCGGCCGGGAGGACAAGACATCCACGGCCCGGCGATTGTCCTGAATGGCCTGGTCAAGGGAAGTGATGAACCGCTCCGCCGTGTCCAACATCTGCTTCCGGCCCCGGTTGTTGCCGCGCTGGTCATAATAAGGCATCATGATGAACATCGCCACGACGCCATTGTTGGCCAGAGTCGTGCACATCATCCGTTCCAAATCAAAGCCGCCAGCCAGGATGTGGTTGATCACCACCCCGGGATGCGACTGGGTCAAGGGCAGGCCGTGCGGCAAGAAGAATTCGCCATGCACGGTGTTGTTGCTGTCCAAGTCGGAAACAACGGGCGACGGATAGGAAATCGCATACACGGTGTGCGTGGCCCGGCGATCCAATTCGCGTAGCTCGTACTCAAACGGCGACTGATTGAACGTCTCGGCAACGGTGGTCCTGATGACGTCGGCCTGCCCCAGCAGAGGCCATGACCAAATCAGCAGGAACGCCGCGGCCATTTTCACTACACCATGCATGCCCTGACCTCCTTACAAGCATTTGCTGCCACTACGGAAGACGCCAGCCCGACGCCCGGCGCCATCAAGACCCCGGGACAGCGCCGGAAGACGCCAGCCGCGGGCCGGCAAATCACCATCCGCGACGGCCGCGACGGCGCCCGAGCAACGCCGCCAGGCCGCCCCGCGGCGGAAATCATGGTTCGGAACAAGTCAAAATCCTGTCAGCAGTCACGCCAAAGCCGGCAAGAGAGGGGGTGTCAGCGGCCGCCGATGACGGCATTCCTGATTCGGATATGCGGTCCGCCCTCGGTCACCGGCAACGGCGACTGGCCGCCTTTGCCGCAACCGCCGCCTGTTTCGTTGATGGTGAAATCATCGGCAATCCCGTCGATGGCGTGCAAGGTGTCGAACACATTTCCCGTCAGCACCACATCGCGCAACAGTTCGCAGACCTTGCCCTGGCGGATGCGATATCCGTAGGCGGCGGAGAACGTAAACATCTCCATCATGGTCTGGCCGCCCTTCATGCCGCAGGCGTAAATGCCGTCATCGACCCCGGCAAACAGCTGTTCGCGAGTCAGGTCGCCCGGTTCAATGAAGGTATTGGTCATGCGCACGATCGGCGCATAGCCGCCGCAGATGGCGCGGGCGTTGCCGGTCGGCCGGGCGCCCATCTTGCCGGCCGTCTCCAGCGAATGCAGATGCCCGGCCAGGACACCATTTTTGATCAGTTCCGTGCGCTGCGTGGGAGTGCCCTCGTCGTCCACCGGATGCGTGCCCTGGAGCGTGCCGCGGGTGCCGTCATCGGTGATGTTCAGGTTTTTCACGCCCATGACGCGCCCGATCGTCATCAGCTCCCGCATCGGCTGGTTTTCATACAGGAAGTCCGCTTCGCTCAAATGCCCGAAGGCCTCATGGGCAAACACCCCGGTCAAGTCCGGTCGCAGCACGACCGTGTAGCGGCCGCCCGGGCATTGCGGCGCTTTCAGCAGATCAACCGCGCGCTGGGCGACTACGCGCGCGAGCTCTTCGCGGCCAAAAACAATGCCGTAGTCGGTGGCCGAGGCGACGCTCTCATGCGTCTTCTGCACCAAAGCGCCGGACCGCGCCCCCGCGGACAGCACGAGGACGACACGCGGCCGTTCATCCAAAAAGTACGTCCCCCGCGTCGAGGCAAAACAGACCGTCCGGAACGTGTCGGCATAACTGACCTGCGACGTCTCGACGCCAGGCACCGACTTGCGCACGATTTCGTTGTAGTGCTCGACCAGGGCGACTTTGTCCTGGATCGGCACGGTGCGGAAGTCCTGCTGCAGAACCGCGCGGAATTCACGGTCCACGACCGGGACGTCTTCGGCCAGGACTGTTTTTTCCCGGCCGACCAGGGCCGCGGCGGCACAGGCGTCAGCCACCTTCTCCTCCAGATCGTCAAGGGTATCAAAGGAGCAGACACCCCAGCCGCCGTGCCGGCAGGCGCGGACGATTCCGCCGGTCATGCGGCCAGTGCTGGCATTTTCCTGTTCGGCCCCGCGGTAGGAAAAAGAAGTCGCATCGGACTGTTCGAATCGAATCTCGGCGTAATCCGCCCGGGCGTGCTTCAAGGCATCCAACAAACGTTGCTTCATGACTTGTCCTGTTTCCTTCGTCGATAGTTCACCGCCAGCGGCAAGGAAGCGTCCCGGCGATGAATGCGGCAAATAATCTAATGTAATTCGGCAAGCGATATCTTACAATAATTCCATGACGACGTCGTCATTGAAAAGCAGCCCCAGGCGGGTTGGCCGGGCGCCCTGGTCGTCACACGTCAGCAGGCTCCGGCCGGCAAGACGGGCGAGGGCGGCGCCGCGCAGCTGGAGCGCGTCATAGCCCGTGCGCCGCCGGAACTCCGACCAGCGCCAGCCAGCCACCTGGCGCATGCCGAAGGCCAGAATTTCAGCCGCCTGCTCCGGCGCCGGCAAGGTCTCCCGCACAGACGGCACGCCGTTCAGCCAGGCCTCCATATTAGAGGGATTGGCTGCCCGGCCGGCGCCGTCAAACGACACGGCCGCCGGGCCGCAGCCGAGATACGTCCCGCCTTGCCAGACCTCGACATTGTGGCGGCATTCCTCGCCGGCCAAGGCAAAATTGGAGATTTCATAGCGGCGGAAGCCGGCGGCGCCCAGGACGGCCTCGGCAATGTCCCACATGTCAACGAACACGTCGTCGGAGGGCGGACTGGCCTGGCCGGCCAGGCGCGTCCCCTCCTCAATCGTCAAGGCGTAGGTCGACACATGCGTCGGCCCCAGAGCCACGGCCTGGCGCAGGTCGGCCTCCCAGTCCGCCAGAGTCTGGCCGGGAATGGCGTAGATGAAGTCAAGGTTAAACCGCCGAATCCCATGCCGGCGGGCCGCCTTCAACAGCTCGCCCAGGCGCTCGGGGCTGCCGCGACGGCCAATCGTCCGCCGCAAAAGCGGCGAAAAGCTCTGGACGCCAAAGCTGAGACGGTTGACGCCATGCGCCGCCAACAGCGAAATTTTTTCTTCGTCGAGGGATTCCGGATTGGCTTCCATGGTCCATTCGCAATCCGGCGCGAGCGAAAAGCAGTCTTTGACCAGTTCCGCGAGCCGGCTCAGCTCCGCGACGGTCAAGGCGCTGGGCGTGCCGCCGCCGAAGAAAACAGACCGCAGCGGCCCGCAGTTCCGGGCGCCTCGGCGCAGCTCCTGTTCCAGCCGTTCCAGATAGGCCCGGCGCTCGTCCGAAGAGGACTCTCCCAGCGAATAGAAGGCGCAATAGGAGCATTTTCCCCGGCAAAAGGGGACATGGACATACAAGGACGTATAGAGCATATCAGACGTATGGGACGGTGGTTAGGACCATGGCACGAATACGCTGCCGGATTATAGCAGTCGCCCAAAGCCAAACCGAAACATTATATTAAGGAACATAGGGCCAAAAAGACGTATGAGACGGTGAATGCCATGGCAGGCCACGACCCCTGCTCACGGCCGGCTTCCGGCGCGGCATCCCGGACAGGAGCACGCCGCCCCGCCGCCGTGGACGCCGATGGCGCCCAAGGCGCCGCGGCATTCGGCCAGCCGACTCCGACGCAAGGCGACCGTAAAACATTGTGGATTGCGGTGCGGGGCGACCGCCACCGGCAATCCCCAGGGGTCGTAAACCCCGGAGTGGCCAAACAGCTCCAGACCGGTTTCCTGGTTGGCGCCTCCCTGCCCGACGCCAGCCACCCAAGTCTGCGTTTCAATGGCCCGGGCCCGCAGCAACACTTCCCAGTGGGCCTGGCCGGTCCAGGCCGTGAAAGCCGCAGTGCAGATCAGCAGATCGCAGGGCCGGCACTCCTGAAAAATCTCCGGAAAACGCAAATCAAAACAAATGGTCAGGCCAATTTTCCAGCCATGGCTGACAAAAGTGACAGCGTCCTGGCCAGGACGGAACAGCGCCGGCTCGAAAATGGCCTCCGGATGCTTGCCGTGCAACGTGAACAGGCGC
>JAKLHU010000098.1 GCA_022709995.1 Verrucomicrobiota bacterium
CGGCGAAGGTCTCGTCGAGCAGCAGCGGGGCGAAGTAGTCGACATGGGCTTGGACGATGGGGGCGCCGACGTCATGCTGGAAGTAGTTGTCGTAGGTCAGGCCGGTTTTGTGCATCAGTTCCGTGTGGGCGTCTTCAAAGAACTGCAGGTAGCGGCCGTGCCAGGCGATGGCGAGAGCGTCGACTTCGCTGAAGCGCAGCCGCCGGTGGACGGTGGCTGTGATCGGGGCCGGGTCGTCGGGCTGCTGGTGAAAATAGTGTTGTTTTCTTCTCATGCGTCTTTCACGGTGAAGAGCAGCTGGCAGACGGTTTCGCCGGCCGGCGTTGTCGCCAGCGCCTGCCAGCGGTCGTTGCGTGCGGTGAGGGCGAGGTTGACGGACTCTTCCGGCAGTATCGGTTTGAGTGATTTCAAGCGGACGATTTCGGCCAGGCGGACCGGCTGGCCGCGGATTTCTCCGGCCAGGATGACGGCCAGCTGGACGAAGCACAGTCCGGGGACGATGCTCTGTTCGGCGAAATGGCCGTCAAAGCCGGGGAAGGCCCGGTCGAAGGTGATGGTCAGGCGGCCGCTGCGCCGGTCATCGGCGATGGCGATGGCGTGGAGGCGTTGCCGCAGGGCGTCGCGCAAGAGGGAATCCGGCATGGTCAGTTGGGGGTGGGTTGGAGTTTGGGACGAGGCTGGGCCAGGATGGTGAAGCGGATGAAGTCCAGGTCGCAGCGGAAGGCCGAGCCGGCCAGGCGGGCGGTGCTGACGCCCGGCTGCCAGCCGTGTTCGCCGCGGTTGATTGAGGTGTACTGGCATTGCCAGCGGGTCGTCAGGAGGCCTTTCCTGGTTTTGGTCTGGAGTGCAAGCGGTGTTCCGGAAAAGCGGTATTGGACGGGTTCTTGTCCGGGGCCGGCGTTGGTGAAGAGCAGTTCCCGGTTGCGGTAGCGGAAGTCGGCGGGCAGTTCCGGCGTGTTGAAGAAGAGGAGATGATAGAAGTGCTGGTGGAGGTCGCGGAGGATTTTGGCGTGTTTTTGGGGAAAGAAGCTGGCGATGTCGAGCTGGCTGACAGTGCCATTTTGGCTGGCGATGGTGAACAGCCGGGCGCCGGTCGGGGAAAGTCCGGCGAGGACGATGGTCCCTTTTTCCTGGTTGACTTCTCCGGCGACGAGCATGGGGATGCTGGCGAAGACATTGCTGAGGGTGACTTTGGCTTGGAAGCGGGCCTGGCGGGGAGCCTGCTGCCGCCAGAGCGTCAGTTCCTGCCGGAGCCGTTCGGTCAGCTCAGGTGTCGCTGCGGCCTGGAAACTGCAGCAGCCGGAAAGTAATATTGCCGCGGAAAGGCCGAAAGTCAAAAGCGGGACCCGGTTTTGCGGTTTTCCCAGCCGGAGCAGGGCCGGGACGACCAGGAGCCCGGTGAGGTAGGCGACGGTGATGCCGACGGTCAGCGCCAGGCCGATGTGGAAGAGGATGGGGTGCTTGGAAAAAAGCAGGGCGGCCGTCGCAAACACGGTTGTCGCCGCCGACATGCCCATGGCGGCCGGGATGCCGGAGCCCGGGCCGTCCTGGGACGCCTGCACGGCGAAGATGCCGTAGTCAATGGTGAGGCCGGTCAGGATGATGCCGGCCAGCGCGATGATCAGGTTGAGGGGGATGCCGGTCACGGCGAGAAACCCGCCCAGGACGAGGGCCGTGGTGACAACCGGCGCCAGGGCGAGAACGGTCAGGCGCAGGGAGCGCAGAAAGAGGGCGACGATCAGGACGACGGCGACGCCGGCCGCGGCCAGGGCGCGCAGCAGCCGGCCGGTGAAATCGCTGGCCAGCATCTGCTTGAAGGCCTCCGGGGAGACGACGGCATAGTCGGTTTCCGCGGGCCTGGCCGCGGTCCGGACCCGGTTGACGAGCTCGGGCTCGTCAGCGAAAAACAAGGTTCCGGCCTGCTTGGAAAGCATCAGGTTGAGGGCAGACTGCACGAGGGCCGGGGGGTGGGCGGGCGGCTGGGCGAGGCCGGTGCGGATCGCCGTGAAAAACGGGGAGAAGAAGGCTGCCGGCAGGCCGCTGCTGGCGGCGGCTGTCGCCAGCTCCTGCTCCAGGCTGTCGACGTCGAGCTCGCGCCAGCGGGCGAGATGGGCGGCCCGCGTTGCCGGGGCCGGCCACAGTTCGGTTGGGGCGAACGTCTCCATGTCCCGCAGCCGTTGCTGCCAGTCTTCCAGTTTGGCGGCGGGATTGTTGGTGACGATGAGCAGGGCGGGCTGGGCGCTGGTCTGCCAGGCGGCCTGGAAATCGGCTTCCTGGGCGCGGACCGTTTCCGGGGCGCCGTCAAAGGCCTCGAAGCGGAAGGACGTCTTCAGGAAGGCGAGCGCGGCGGCGCTGGCGACAACCAGGATGAACAGCCAGGTGGCGATGACGGCCCGGTCCAGCCGCGGTGACGGCCGCGGGGCCGGGAAGGTGGCTTTGGCGTGGGTGGGCCGGAGCACGGTCGGCAGCAGGAAAAAGGTCAGGGTCAGACTGAGCAGGAGGGAGATGACGGCAAAGAGGCCAAGTTGGATCAGAGCCGGACTGCCGGTGGTCATGGCCAGGGCAAAACTGCCGGCCGAGGTCACGGTTGCGGCCAGCAGGGGGCCGGCCAGGCCGGCCAGCCGGCGCGGCGCCATCCGCCCTCGGAACGCGGCATAGGCGTGAATGCCCTGGTCGACGGCGAGGCCGATAAGGCCGCCGCCCAGACCGATGACAAAAAGATACAGATCCGGCCAGAGAAGCGCGGCCAGGCCGGTCGCGGCCAGCGACCCGGCCAGTGGGAAAAACGGAATCCAGAAGGCCTGGGGCGAACCGCGGTAGACAACGAAGAACAGGGCGACCAGGAAAAGGCCGGAGAGGACGGACACCACGGTCAGGTCGCGGCGGAGGACGTCTTCGTTGCCGACGGTGTGGTTGTGCGGTCCCAGGAGGTGGCAGGTGAAGCCGTCGGGGGCGTCGGCCAGGACGCGGTTGAGGTCGGCGAGCAGCCGTCGGGCGCCCTTGCCGTCGGAATAGGGGATGGTCGTGGCCAGGAGCATGGCGGCGCGGCTGCCGTCGGGGGTGGCCATGAAGGGATGGTCTTCGGAGAATTCGAGTCCGGAAAGGCGGCGCAGCGTCTGGAGCTTGAGGAGGAGTCGGGTTCGGGCGCCGAACGGGTCTTCGCGGAGCATGGCGATAGCGCCGACGGTCGGCTGGGCGAGCATTTTCCAAGCCCGGGCGACAATCTGTTCCGGGTTGTGGTGTGTCCGGATATCGTCCGGGCTGACGATTTGCGGCAGGCAGGGGGTCAATGCCGCCAGGGCCTCGGCCAGGGGTTGGCGGCGGAAGCGGAAGTCGACCCGGGTGATGCCGGGCACGGCGGCCAGGTTGGCGGCGATCTGGTCGAGCCAGGGGGTGGCGGCCTCGAGTTCGGCCGGTCCGGGTGCCTGGATGTCGACCCAGAGTCGCTGTGTCATGCCGCTGTCGGCCAGGACCTGGGCGGTTCTGGCGGTTTCCGAGCCGGCCGGGAAGAGTCCGGCCAGATTGCTGGTATAGCGGGCGCGGCTGGCGGCGAGGGCGGCGAGGGCCAGGCCGATGGTCACCGCCAGCCACAGCCATTGGCGTTGCCGGACCGCCAGCAACAGCATTTTGGTTACGGTTGCTTTGATTTGGGCGGGACCTGCCATGTGTCTTCCGGAATGGGTTGGTTGAGGACGGAGTTTTTGAATTGAATGCGCATGTGGTCGCCGTTGACTTCGGTGATGAGGATGGACTCGGCCAGCTGGAAGTCCGGCGTGAAGGCAATGGTCAGGGTCGTGATGAAGTCGCTGAAGAAGGGCGTTCGCGGCGTCAGCGTGATTGCGGTTTCGGCCACCTCGGCGACGGAGAAGTCGCGGGTGATGGCCTCCAAGTCGGCGGCCAGCCAGCTGCCGAGCGTGTCGTGCAGGGCTTGCAGCCACGGCATGCTGCGTTGGGAAATGGTCAGCACCTGGTTGCTGTCGCCGTCCCATTGGGTCAGCTGGCGGTCGTGCAGCAGGCAGACGTAGGCCATTGGCGCGTGGACGATCCAAGCCAGGCGGCGGTTTTTTTCCATGGCGATCTGCCCGCTGAACGTGAGCTCGAAATCCAAGGCGGCCAGCGTCCTGGTCTGGACAAAGTCGGCCCGGAGGGTCTGCACCGGAATCAGATGGTCGCGCAGCCGGGACTTGAAGGCGGCCAGACGATCCGGCGCGTTGGCGTTTTGCGCGTTGGCGGCCGTGGTCGCGGCGTTTTGCGCGTTGGTGTTTTGCGCGTTGGCGGCCGTGGTCGCGGCGTTTTGCTCGTTGGCGTTTTGCGCGTTGGCGGCGAGGAGCCAACCCAGGGCGAGGAGGATGCCGCCGGCCGTCCACAGCCGATGGCGGGTCATGCTTCCCACAGGCATAGTTTGATTTCTCCCTTGGCTATTGGCGTGCGGTCGGGTTGGCGCTCGATGGTGAAGTCGACGAGGTGGATTTTGTCCATGACGGCGGTTTCCCGGATGGCGATGTCGAGTTCGTCGCCGACGCGGGCGTCGCATTCGAATTGGAGGTTGGTGGCGCCGGCGAGCATTCCTGGCGAAATGCTGCCGTTGTCGCGCAGGGAGTTGAAGGCGGCGCAGGCCTGGGCGGTGATTTCCAGCAGCGCTTCCGGGTCCAGGCGGCCGTCCGCGTCCAGGAAGCGGTTGTCGGGTCGGATGGTGGTGCGGATATGGCTGACTTCGCCGGTGGAGACAATGCTGTCGACCATGGCCATGGGCGGCCGATGTGGGATCAGCGGTTTGGCCGGGCAGGGCAGGCAGGTGATGGCGGACAACTGGCCGGCGTTGCGCCAGCACATCGGGTCGGCCGCCAGGTAGTCGCCGGTGAGCTGATAGGCGGCGCCGCGGCAGCCGTAGCAGGATTCCGCCTGGTCGCAGCCGCGGCAGGGCGGCTTGATTTTCCGGCGGTAGTTCTTCAGGTCGTTGAGGAGGGAGCTGCCGGCGAGGATTTCGGCCAGCGGCTGGGTCGTGACATTGCCGATGACGGCATTGAGGCCGACGCAGGGCATGACTTCGCCGCGTGGATTGACGAGGCAGGAATAGAGGTGGCGGAGGCATTTGCCGCCGACCAGCGGCGGCTGTGCTTCCCAGTGCCGGCCGTAGCGTTCGGCGTCCACGCGCTGGAGGTCGAGGAAAAGCTTCTGCAGGCGGGCGGCGTCGACATTCAGTTCGGGGTGTTCGAGCATGCGGCCCTGGGGGGTCATGATTTCGAAGTACGGGAGGATGCCGCGGTCGCGGATCCATGTCCACAGTTCCACCAGGCCGGCGAAGTTGTCGGCGCAGATGACGGTGCTGGCAGCGAGCCGTCCCGGCTGGTCAAAGCCGTGGTTTTGGAGCAGGGTTATCGCCTCCATGACCTTGGCGAGGGCGTCGGGCATGCCGGTCAGGCGTTCCTGGACGGCCGGGTCCAGCGAGTTCAGTTTCACCACGACGCGGCAGTCCAGGCGGCCGAGACGGCGGGCGGTGTCGGCGTCGACCAAGGAGGCGTTGGTGAAGATTTCGGCGCCCATGCCGAGGCGGTTGATCAGGTCGAGCTTTTCCCACAGCCGCGAATACAGCAGCGGTTCGCCGCCGAGCACGACGATTTTGCGGGCGCCGAGGGCGGCGGCCGCGGCGATGACGTCGTCGGCCAGCTGGGAATCGATTTCCGCGGTGGCTGTTTCGCCGACGTAGCAGTAGGGGCAGCGATAGTTGCAGCGGTGGTTGAATTCGATTTCGATGGCGAGCAGGCGATTGGCGGCGGCGGCCTGGTGGATGTCCGGGTCGGAGAAGTCGAAGTGGGCGTCAGTGAACATGGCGGTCATCCTTTCCGGCGGTCGAAGAAGCGCACCGGTTTCCGCGAATGGCCATAGATGCGCTGGCGGGCCTCTTCCGGCGGGACGAGGTTGGTTTGGACGTGGATGCGGGTGCGGGAATACAGTTTTTCGGTGATTTCCTTGGCGGTGACCGGGGCGCCGTCGGCGAGGGCGGCGAAGATGGTGACGTCGTCGGCCAGGCAGGTTCCGGTGACCTCCAGGTAGTAGTCGACGACGCCGGGGATGGTTTCCAGGACGGAGAAGAAGGCGTTCGGGAAGATGGTGGTGCCGCGGATCTTGAGCATTTGGGCTTGGCGTCCGAGGATGGGGCCGATTCTGGGGGTGGCGCGGCCGCAGGGGCAGGGGCCGGGGACGAGGAAGCTGATGTCGCCGGTGCGGAAGCGCAGCAGGGGGGTGGCCTCCACCTGCAGCGGGGTGACCGTCACTTCGCCGATTTCCCCGGGCGGCAGGACGCGGCCGTCGGGGGACAGGATTTCGACCAGGGCGAGGTCGGCCGGCGGGTGGCCGCCCTGGCGCTCCCGGCATTCGGTGAAACTGGTGGCGATTTCGCTGGAGGCGTAGGTGGAATGCGCGGCCTCCGGCCAGAGCGCTTCCAGTTTCTGGCCCAGCGGCGTCAGCGACATGTTTTGGCGCCGGATGGGTTCGCCGATGCAGACGATTTTCTTGACGGAGGACGCGTCGACGCCCTGTTCCGGCAGGCTGGCGCCGAGCCGGGCGAGGAAGGACGGCACGCCGACGATGCCTTCGGGGCGGAGGGCGCCGATGATTTGGGCGTGGCTTTCGATGGTGTTGAGGCCGTTGCGGATGGCGGTCGCGCCCATGGCGACGACGCCGCGGTAGTAGGCCAGGCCGGCGATGAAGCAGCGGTCGAGGGTGCAAGTCAGGAGGATGCGCTGGCCGGGCTGGAAGCCGGCGGCCAGGAAGCCGACGGCGTCGTTGTAGGCGAGGCGGTCGAGGTCGCGCCGGGAATAGGCGATCTGGCAGGGCGCGCCGGTGGTTCCGCTGGTGAAGCAGAGGTCGGCGACCGGCTGGCCGTTGGCGGCGATGAAATCCTGGTTGTGGAGGCTCAAGTCCTGTTTGCTGGTGGTGGGCAGCTGGGCCAGGTCTTCCAGGGCGAGCTCACGGTTCGGCAGTCCAGCCAGGAGTTTCCGGTAGAAGGGCGACTGCTGGCGGCAATGACGCAGGTGTTCGTTCAGGAGCCGCGTCTGCCGGGCGCGGAGGGCGTCTCGGCTGAGCATGCCGAGGTCGGTTTGGCACGAGAAGGCGGCCGTGGTCATGGTTCTTCCATTGTGGTGATTTCCGCCTGAATCAGCGTTTTGACGTGCTGTTTGAGGAGGAAGGCATTGTCGAAGGCGGCGGTTTCCGCGGTGGTGATGGCAGGCATCCGGCGCACGCGGATGCGGCCGGCTCGGAAGCGGAAATGCCGGTTTGGGATGTGTTCATTGCCGACGATGCAGCAGGGGTGGATGGGCGTGT
>JAKLHU010000099.1 GCA_022709995.1 Verrucomicrobiota bacterium
GATTCCCGGGTTGCGCGACAATCCCGGCGTCCTGGATTCGACCGGCATTCTCGGCCTCGACGCCGTGCCGGAAAGCCTGGTCATCATCGGCGGCGGCGTCATCGGGCTCGAATTTGCGTCGTTCTTCGCCACGGTCGGCACCAAGGTCACGGTCGTCGAAATGCTGCCGAAAATCGCCCCGATCGTCGACGACGAAATCGGCAAGAAGCTGATGGGCGAGCTCAAGAAGGCCGGCGTCGTGTTCCAGTTGTCGTGCAAAGTCGTCCGCCTCGAGGGTCGGACGCTGGTCTATGCGACTCCGGAGGGCAAGGAGGAAAGCGTCACCGGCGCCTGGATTCTCAATTCGACGGGCCGCAGTCCAGTCCTGAAGGGGATTGGCCTGGAAGAGGCCGGCGTCGACTTTGACCGTCGCGGCATCAAGGCGGACGAGTATGGCAAGACGAACGTACCCGGGGTCTGGGCCTGCGGCGACGTCACCGGCCGCTGCCTGCTGGCGCATGCCGCCACCCGGGAAGGGATCGTCGCGGTCAACAACATGTTCGGGATTCCGGACCGGTTGCGCCTCAGCGCCATCCCCTCGGTGATCTACACGCATCCGGAGGTCGCCCAGGTCGGCGCGACGGAGGAAGAGTTGAAGGCGCGCGGCGTCGCGTATCGCAAGGCGGTCATGCCGATGGCGGTCGCCGGCCGTTTTGTGGTCGAGAACGCCGGCCAGTCCGGCACGGTCAAAGTCCTGGTGGGCGAGAAGCACGGCGAGGTCCTCGGAGTGCACATGATCGGCGGCTGCGGCGGCGAATTCATCGCTTCGGCGGCGGCCATGGTCGAGATGGAACTGCGGGTGGAGGACGTCCGCCAGATCGTGTTCCCGCATCCGACGACTTCGGAAGCCCTGAAGGAAACGATTCTGCACGCCTAAGCCTGGCCGCTGCCCACAACGTTCGGGCGGCGCTTGGCGCTTTCCGGTCCAAGACGACATTTTTCTGGTCACTGATAGCAAGCAATGCAAGCCTAAGGAGTTTTTTTCATGACGAAGAAGTTGGAGATTTATCCCGAGGAGCTGTTCAAGAAGGGTCAGATTGACTTTGCGCCGATTCCGGTCTGCGCCTACAGCAAGACCCTGGCGGAAGAAAAGAAGCTTTTCAGCAAGGACGAGTTCGTCACCATCTATCATGACATGATGGTTTTGCGCGCGTTTGAGACGATCATCAACGAAATCAAGTTGAAAGGCGAGTTTCAGGGCGTCAAATACAACCACGCCGGTCCGGCCCATCTTTCGTTGGGCCAGGAGTGCTCGGCGGTCGGGCAGGCCTATAGTCTGGATGTCAACGACCTTATCTTCGGCTCCCACCGCAGCCACAGCGAAATCCTCGCCAAGGGACTGTCCGCCATCCGCAAGCTCGATGACGCCGCCCTCGAAAAAACCATGCGCGAATTTTTCGGCGGGGCGACTTTGAAGGTCGTGGAGAAGACGTTTTCCGGCAGCGTCAAGGACCTGGCCCGGCACTTTTTGATTTACGGCGCCTATGCGGAGATTTTTGCGCGGGTGACCGGCTTCAACAAGGGCTGGGGCGGTTCCATGCACGCGTTTTTCACGCCGTTCGGGATTTATCCCAACAACGCCATTGTCGGCGGTTCCGGTTCGGTGTCTCCCGGGGCGGCGCTGTTCAAGCGGGTGAACCGCCAGAGCGGCATTGTCGTCTGCAATATCGGCGACGCGTCGTTTGGCTGCGGCCCGGTCTGGGAAGGCCTGATGTTCGCGGCTATGGCGCAGTATCGGACGTTGTGGGACCAGAAGCTCGGCGGCGGTCTGCCGCTGCTGGTGAACTGCTTTGACAACCAGTACGGCATGGGCGGCCAGACCAACGGCGAGACCATGGGCTATGAATTCCTGGCCCGGATCGGCGCCGGGGTCAATCCGGAGCAGATGCATGCGGAGCGTGTCAACGGCTACGACCCGCTGGCGGTCATCGACGCCGTCAAGCGCAAGAAGGACATTCTGCTGGCTGGGCGCGGCCCGGTGCTGCTCGACGTGGTCACCTACCGCATCAGCGGACATTCGCCCTCCGATGCATCCAGCTACCGCTCTAAAGAAGAACTCGACCGCTGGATCGCGGCCGACGCCATCCCGGCCTATGCCAAGAAACTCGTCAGCGGCAAAATCGCCACCCAGGCCGAGCTGGACCATGTCCAGAGCGGGGTGGAAGGCCTCGTCTTCGAGATGTTCAAGCTCGCGATCGACCCGGAAGCGTCGCCGTACGAGACCATGGACTCGCGTTTCATCGAGACCGTGACTTTCTCCAATCAGAAGGTCGAGAAATTCTCCGACCGTCAGCCGGAGTTCCTGCAGAAGCTGGAGGACAACGACCAGTACAAGCGGATCATGGCCAAAGAGCGCTATGCCGGCGCTGACGGCAAGGCGGTTCCGGCCATGAAGCAGTACAACTTCAGTGACGCCGTTTTCGAGGCGATGGTGCATCGGTATGGGATCGACCCGACCATGATTGCCTTTGGCGAGGAGAACCGCGACTGGGGCGGCGCCTTTGCCTGCTACCGTGGCCTGACCGAGCTGTTGCCGTATCACCGTCTGTTCAACTCGCCGATTTCCGAGGCCGCGATTGTCGGCGCGGCGGTCGGCTACGCGATGGCCGGCGGCCGTGCGGTGGCCGAGCTGATGTACTGCGACTTCCTGGGCCGGGCCGGCGACGAAGTTTTCAACCAGCTGTCGAAGTGGCAGGCGATGTCGGGCGGCATTCTGAAAATGCCGGTGGTGCTGCGCATTTCGGTCGGCTTCAAATACGGCGCCCAGCATTCGCAGGACTGGACGGCGCTGGTGAACCATATTCCCGGCTTGAAAGTCGTCTATCCGGTCACCCCGTATGACGCCAAGGGCCTGTTGAACACGGCGTTGGCCGGGACCGACCCGGTGATTTTCCTGGAAAGCCAGCAGCTGTACGGCAAGGGCGAGCGCTTCCATGCCGAGGGCGTGCCGGTCGGATACTACGAAATTCCGATTGGCGAGCCGGATGTCAAGCGCGCCGGCAAGGATCTGACCATTCTCACCTTCGGGCCGTCGCTGTTCAAGGCCTTGGATGCCGCCCAGGTTCTGGCGGCGAAGCACGGCCTGGAAGCGGAAGTCATCGACTTGCGGTCGGTCAATCCGCTCGATTACACCAAGATAGTGGAATCGGTCAAGAAGACGGGCAAGGTTGTGCTGGTCAACGAGGCCGTCGAGCGCGGCAACGTGATGCACAACATCGCGGCCAACCTGACACAGCTCTGCTTCGACTATCTTGACGCCCCGCCGGTCGTGGTCGGCGCCCGCAACTGGGTCAGCCCGGCGGCCGAGCTGGAAAGCAAGTACTTCCCGCAGGTCAGCTGGATTCTGGATTCGATTCACGAGCGCATCATGCCCCTCGCGGGCCATACGCCGGAAACCAACCGCACCCTCGGCGAACTGAGCCGCATCAGCCGTCTCGGCGTCTGAGGCGCGGCCGGAAACACCAAGCCTCCGGGCCGCCGTGCGCGGCCCGGAGGCGGTCGCCATCAACATGCAATCACCGACAAGGCGCTTCCGCCACCATGTGCGCGGAAGCGCCTTCTTTGTCCCGGTGGAAAGAACCGCTAGGACGGTGAAATGTGACGTAGGGGACGTAGGGGACGTATAGACGGCAAATAGGACAATGGAATGAATAGGCACTTGGGTTATTGCAGTCGCCCAAAGCCAAAGCGAACCATTCAATTGGGAGTATTGGTTCCTAACGTCCCCTGCGTCCCCTGCGTCCCATACGTCCTATTCGACCGTCCCGTGCCTTCCATCGCCACGCGTTGCCCATGAACCCAAAATGACATTGGATGTTTTGCTTGCAAAGAATCGCTGCCGGCGCGTGTTTGCCGGGCATAGAGGCCGCAGTCGCGCCAGCGCGGCGGCTAGTCGGATTACACGAAGAACCAGGGGCGGACGTCAACGCCTTGGCGTGTGTAGGATGCGTCGCCGCCATATACCAGCATGGCTTCGGCCGTCTGCGAAAGACTCTTCCAGTAGTACAAACCATCCATCATGCTGCCGGAGATGGTTTGTCCCGACTTGATTTCGATCGGGAAAAGTTTTTCCCCATTTTCCACGATCAGATCCACTTCGTGTCCCTGTGAGTCTCGCCAGAAGGACAAGGGCGGTTCAAAGCCGGCATGGAGGCATGCTTTGGCCAGTTCCGAAATGACGTAGGTCTCAAAAATGGCTCCGCGGGCGCTGTGCAGCAGCAATTCCTCCGGGGAGCGGATACCGAGCAGATAGCAGAGCAGTCCCGTGTCGTAGAAATACAACTTGGGGCTTTTGACCAGGCGTTTGTTGAAGTTGCGCTGGTGCGGCCGCAGCAGAAAGATCGTATGGCTGGCGACCAAGATGGACAGCCAACGTTTAATGGTCACTGGGGAGACGCCGGCGTCGTTGGCAATCGAAGTCATGCTGATGATTTGACCGCTTCGTCCCGCGCAGAGGCGCAGAAAGGTCTGG
Source organism: Verrucomicrobiota bacterium (assembly GCA_022709995.1). Taxonomy (GTDB): domain Bacteria; phylum Verrucomicrobiota; class Lentisphaeria; order Oligosphaerales; family Oligosphaeraceae; genus JAAZKI01. The sequence goes on from JAKLHU010000099.1 coordinate 4,511, forward strand.
AAGGCGTCAAGGTCGCCGACATTCACCAGAGAGCGGACGTCCCGCTCAAGGTAACTCATGGTATACTGAGCCAGCCACCCGGTTGGCTTGAGGCTGCGGTCATGAAGAGGTGGGAAGCCCCCTTTGAAGATGTGCTCGAAGACGGTCATGTTATCCGGGGGATGACCGTTCTCGGCCGTCGGCAGGTGGAAAATATCGATATTGGGCTTGCCGGCCAGCTCCAAGGTCGAAAACGGGAGCAGTTTCATGGTCGCGCACCGCCCCGCCAAAGACTGCGAAATCGCTTCCATAAGATGAAAATTCTGCGAGCCCGTCAGGATGAACTCGCCTGGGCGACGGCGCTCGTCAACCAAGGGCATGATGTAACTGAACAACTCCGGCGTGCGCTGAACCTCGTCGAAAATGACTGGACCTTTGAACTGCCCTAAAAAACCATTCGGGTCAGACAGGGCGAATTGGCGGTCATCCGGCTTTTCCAAATTGACATAACTGTAACCCGGGAATAACGCTCGACACAAGGTCGTCTTCCCCGATTGCCGAGGACCAGTCACCGCCACAATCGGATACTGCCGAGCCGATGCCTGAATGACTTCACCCAAGTGGCGAATAATCATGGTTGGCCTCCTTAAAATAAATCTCTCTTGTAAAAATAACATTGAAAGTTGGAATTGCAAGAGAGATCCATGGCCAATTTTTCCGGGTGGGCAATGCCCCGCCCTTGAGTAGGAGACGATCTACGCGTGACCATACGGCGTTTTTGTCGCCCGGCTGGGGTTGCTTTCCAATGTATTCTGTCCGCCCCTGGGCGGCGCGGCCCTCCTGGCCGCTTGCCTTGGACCCTGCCCTGCCGCCCGGCTGGGGCCATTGCCACTCCGCTGCGATCAGAAAATAATCAGCCCTACCACACGAACAGGGGATTGCCGGGGCGGGGTCTGCGGATGGCTGGCGGGGACGGCGGGTGGGGCCAATGTTGGTGGCCCGGCCACGCCTGGCCATCGGTCCCGCCGGCCGGCGTGGTGGTCTTGCAAAAATAACATTGGATATTCTGATTGCATAGAAACGTTGACGACGCTGGTGTTGTTGCGGCGTGCTTGTGTCTGGCTCTGGCTTTGGGCGCCGGCGCGGGTTTACCGGGCATAGAGGCCGCAGTCGCGCCATCGCGGCCAGGTGTCGCGGGCGATGTCGAAGACGTTGACGGCGAACGGTTGTTTTTGGAAGGTCTCCCGGAGAAAGGCCGTGTGGGCGAGGACATATTCTTTCAGTTCCAGGCGGTGGCCGGCGGCGGCGCGATGGCGCTGGAGGAAGTCGACTTCGCGGATGGCGACATCGAGGCCGAGCCGGAGGAAGGCGACGCGGTCGTGTTCCGGGGAGGGCGTGGCGACCGCCTGTTCCGCCTGGTCGAGGGCGGCGGTCATGGCGGCCAGCACGTCGGGCGTATAATAGTAGGGCAGCTTGTCGAGCAGCGAGAGCTGCGTGTTGCTGAGGTCTTCGAGCTCGGCGATTTCCGAAGCCTTGCCGGCGGCCAGGCGGTCGGTCACCTGTTCGCACAGCTCGAAGTAGTGGCGAACGGCGCTGGCGGCCGGGCCGAAACCGCGTTGGCAGTAGTCCTGGACGACGTCCTCGGCGTCTTGCGCCGGATCCCAGAGCAGCCGGGCCAGCACATAGTAGTTCAGGCCCTGCGTGGCCCAATGGTGGATGAGCGAATCGAAGTCGGCGGCGATCATGCCGGTCTGCCGGCAATGCCGGAGGTCGCGAGCCAGCTTTTTGACGTAGACGGCGGGCATGCCATGGCCGTCCAGCAGAAGATTCGGCCGCCAGCGCATTTCCCGTGAAATCCCGGCCCAGAAGTCCCAGATGGCGCGCTCTGCCGCCAACGCCTCGTCGTTGAAATACTGCAGGCCGACGAAATTGGCGACGACGTTGTCCGGGATGTCGTTGTAGTACAGGGGCGGCGCCTGGTAGCCGGCATAGGCCAGATACATGATTTTGAGGTCTGGCGCGAGGGGGCGGACCGCCCGGGCCACGTCGCAGGTGAAGCGAAGAACGCGGTCGGTGAGGCCGGGGTATTGGAAGACCGGGCGGTTGCGTCCGAGGAAAAGCCGCCAGGTCCGCACTTGGTCCGTGCGCGGATCCCAGGCCCGGCAGGACGGACACAGGCAGAAGATGTCTTTGGAGCCGCCATCGCAGGGCGAAAGCATAAAATAGCCCAGGCCGGGATTGGCCGTCTTGGCCGCCAGGACTTCCTGCACCGTGGCGGCAAGAACGGCCGGATTGCTTTTGCAGATCCGGACGTCGTCCTCGTGCGTCGCCCGGGTGCCGTCGGCCTGCAGCGCAAAGAACTCCGGCCGGTCGGCATATTTGTTTCTCCAGCTGTAGAAAGTTCCGCCGCCGGCGGCGGGGAGGCGTCCGCCCAGGCGTTGGGCCGGCCACCAGGACGCGTGCGGCGCCAGGGGGGCGGTGGTTTCGCGGGGGTCGAGGCCGAGGCGGTCGCAGGCGTCGAGAAAACGGGTGCTGCGGGGGATGGTGACGGTCGTCCCGTCCGGAGTTTTCCAGGGATTGGCGCGGCTGGAATAGCCGTTGCGGACAGCCCGTTCCAGCAGGGCCGGGCGGTCGGTCAGCCGGGTGGCGGGGATGGTCAGGGTGGCGCTGCGCGGATAAACGTCGCCGAGTCCGCCGGGCCAGAGCTTGCGGTAGCCGAGGAAGTCGTGCAGGAACGCCTCGACGGCCCAGGACAAGTTGGCGGCATTGATGGCGATGACGCCGTTCTGGCTGGAGATGGCGATGCCGT